>JAVBUS010000219.1:0-20774 GCA_031555125.1 Eubacteriales bacterium
ACCGCGCGTTTTGGACGCCGACTTACCCCGCCGCCCGCTGGGCACGGCCACCGCGCACTTCCTCCCGGAAGCGCTCGAAGATGATGATGTTGGCGTCCACGGCCATGCCGATACCCAGTACGATACCCGCCACGCCGGGCAGGGTAAGTTGGGAACCAAACACCGCCAGGAAGAAGATCACCAGCAGCACATAGGCCGACAGGGCGATGCACGCCACCAGGCCCGGCAAACGATAACGGATGAGCATGAACAGCATCACCAGCGCCAAACCGATGACACCGGCCAGCAGCGCACGATCCAGCGCCTCCACGCCCAGGGTAGCCGAGATGGCCGACATTTCCAGCTGCTCAATGTGCAGCGGCAGTGCGCCGGACTGAATCTGCAGTGCCAGGGCATCGGCGGTTTCCTGCTTGCCACCCACTTCGATGATCCCCTCGCCATTGGGGATCACGGAGTTCACAGTGGGCGAAGAGATAGTATTTCCGTCCATAACGATGGAGATGGCCTTGCCGATATTTTTGGCGGTGGATTCGGCAAAGGCCTTGCCGCCCTCATCCGTAAGCTTAAAGGCCACTACAAACTGGCCGTTGGAGGTCCGGGTCTGGGCCGTAAGGATGTCCTTGCCCTCGATCACCACATTGCCTTCCGGATCCTTAAATTCCAGATGGGCAGGGGTGCCGATAATGTCCAGGATCTTGTTGGGATCATCGACGCCGGGGATCTCCACGCGAATGCGGTCGGTGCCCTGCTTGGCCACCGTCGCCTCCGTAAAGCCCTGCTTGGTCAAACGATCGCCCAACACGTTCATGGTTGCGTGCAGCAACCCATCAAAATCACTCGCCGTTGCCTCCACACCCTCCGGGGCCTTGGCCTGGTACACGGTGTACACGCCGCCGCGCAGGTCCAGTCCCAGGGTGATGGCTTTGTGCCAAGGTTGCATGTAACGGATCATGCTTCCCTGACCAAAACCGTTAAGCGCCACATATCCGGCACATACGATCAGGATCACCACGAGCAAGAGCGAGATGGCACTGTTGCGGCGGGCATTGCTGTTCCCGCGCATGGAACTTCCCTTAGCCATACGGTTGTTGCCTCCTCATATTCCGCGCCCGGTTTTACCGGACGGTTCATGCTTGTCCCAACAAAATGCGTCGCTATGCCCCTATCCACCCATATCCCCCAGGGCAAAGGCGCAGTACACGGCCCGTACATAGGAGACTTGCCGCAACACATTGCCATTGGCATCGCAGGCGCTCCGGGGGCCGGGTGCACGCTGTGTGTCGCGCAGCAGGGCCCGCACTTCCCCCGCGCTCCATTGCGGCGTCCGGGCTTGCGCCGCCGGGGTATCGGTTGATCCGCGCTCCGGGGCGATCCAGGTCACCACCAGGGCGAGCTGGGTCTCGGCGGGCTGGGACCGCGATGCGGTGGTATCGGACGCTAGTTGCTCGGCGGCATCCACCGTCAGTCGCGAGGCCCCCGGTCCCCATGCACACCACAGGAAAAAGAGCAAAAAGCACGCCAAAAACAGAAGCGGTTTGCGAAGGGGCATCGTCCCTTCCTCCCTTCCTTCTGCTTTGATGGCGTGGGCGCATTTCATAACCATAACGCTTCGATTATACGCATAATGATTGGCAGCGTCAAGCATCGGATTTTGCCGGGCGGCCTTTCCCCCCGGCGGTCAGTCCCAGCAGCAGCGGTGCGGCTAGATACAAGGCATAAATGTAGCGCGGCTCCGCGATGGGTGCCAGTACCATCAGGGACGCCCACAGCACCACCAGCGGCACAATGGCCAGCAGGAACCGGCTGCGGCGCTGGGCCACCAGCCAACACCCGGCAAAGAGCACATACCAAATCGGGAAGCCGGAAGCGAGAAAGGGCCATGTGACGGGGTACTTCGTTGTCAACGCCATGGGTTCCAGCCGTTTGAGCACCCTTAGCCGCGGCACCAGTGCACGGTGCACGACCGCCGTCACGTCCTTTTTGGTCTCCTCCGTCACCCAGAAGTAACAAAGCACCGACTGATCCGGATACCAATAGCGATGGGTCAGCCCCGCGTGTGCCTCCAGATACTTGACCGGGTGCGCCAGGCCCATCTGGAACCATGTCCGGGCAAAGCCCACGGGGTCGGACTCCAACGCCTCGTGATCAAAGTCCGCGTGCTGCTTGATGCGGTCGGCGGATACAGGGTCATAGACCTGGGCCCACCTCTCCAGGGGCATGATGCGGGACAGGGTTTGCTCCTGGGCCTCTGTAAGGCGTTGTTGGGACTGTATGGTATGGCCGATCTGTTGTAGGGGGATGGCCAGTGCCTCCACCATGTGGGGCTGCTCCACCCCCATGGCGCTCCAGCCCCACAGCTGCACCACCAAAAACACCGCCAGCACACCGGCACCGGAACAAGCAATGAACCGACGCGCCGACTTACACCACAGCCACAAAAACGGCAGGCTCCCCACCAGTACGATGATCCCGTTGTTACGGAAGAATGCCAGCAATACCAGTACACACAGGTAAGCCACCGAGAATCCGCGCCGCCCAAAGACTGCCCCACGGCTTTCTATCCCACGCCATATCATCATCACCAGCACCGTCACTGCGGCGCTAAAGGGGATGTCTTTCCACAGCGCCAGGGAAAAGAAGGCGTGGAGCGGATTGAGGGCGTAGAAGCCCAACACCGCATAGGCCACCCAGGCACGGGCCCGCCGCCGCAGAAACAGGCCCACCGTAGCCCCCAAGGCCGCCATGGCCAGCATCTGGCACACGCCCATCATGGCCACGCCCACGTGCTCCGGCAGCCTCAGCAGCGAGCCGACCTTCACAAACAGGCCCATGAGCAAGGTATGCAGCACCGGGTGATGATTGCTGTACACCCCGGTGATGATCTGGGCGTACTGATCGATGGTATCATAGGTACACACAGCAGGGTAAAAGAACAAAAAGTACGGCAACCAGCATAGCGTGATGGCGCCCCAGGCGCAGAAGAAGAAACGGCGATGGGTCTTCCCTTCGAAGGCATCCAGCGGCGCCGGTTCGCCCTCTTGCGGCACCACGGGAAGCACAGCCGCGAGGGCCACGCCGATCAGTGCCCACAGACCGCCTGTGCGAAAAGCAATCATCCAAGCAGGGGATGCCGGCAGCAGCCCGGTTTGGGCCCGAATACCAGCCCCCACCACCAGGGCCACCGCCATGCAAAAGCCGAAGGCCAGGGCTAACACCCATGTGCGGCGGTTCGCCCGGGACACAGCCCGGCGCACCAGCAGCCAACATACCGCGCTCACCAGGGCCACGATCACATAATGCGTGGCTGCGCCGCTGCCGGTGAACTGTATCAGACACGCCGCCGCCATCCATAGGGATAAAAAGGCCTGTCCAACAGTAGAAAAGAACGTGCGATATGCGCGCATATGGTTCGCCTCCCCCAGACCGCTTGCGTCAGGTCGTCGTTACGGTTGATGCGGCGTGCTCCGCCGCCCAAATGGCCATAGCGCACTCCAACCGTTTGCGTTGCAATGCGCATTCCATCTCATAGGGTTCCCCTATGTTGCCGTGAAAGGCGTGGGCATTGGCCGCGCAGCCGCCGCTGCAAAAGAAACGCGCCCAACACCCGGCGCACTTGGGCTTGCTGAGCACGTGATTGTCGGCGAACCGCTGCTGCATCCGGGTATCGAAGCGGTCGTCCAGCACGCTGCCCATGCAAAAACCCTCCCGGCCCACAAACTGGTGGCAGGGATAAATGTCTCCCTCCGGGGTAACCGCCACATACTCGTTACCCGCGCCGCAACCCAACAGCCGCTTTTTCAGGCAAGGGCCGCCTGCCAGGTCGATCATAAAATGGAAGAAGTTAAACCATTGGCCCTGGGCACGCCGCTCCAGGTAGATGGCCGCCAACCGCTCATACTCGGCGCTGATCTGGGGCACCATCTCCGGGGTCAGTGCGTAGGCGCAGGTCGGGTCCGTGACCACCGGCTCGATGGACAACTGCTCGAACCCCGCGTCGGCCAAGGCCAGCACATCGTTGCCAAAGTCCAGGTTATAGGCTGTGTACGTTCCCCGAACATAGTAGCTCTTTTGTCCCCGGGCCTGTACCAGTTTCAGCGCCTTGGGGGCGATGGCGGCATAGGAACCTTGCCCCCCCGGCGTGGGGCGCATGCGGTCGTGAATCTCCGGCCTGCCGTCCATGGACAGCACCACATTGTGCATCTCCCGGTTGATAAAGTCGATGGCGGCATCGCTTAGCAGCGTGCCGTTGGTGGTGATGGTGAACAAAAAGCGTTTGTTATGCTGCTGTTCCAGCTCCCTGCCATAGGCCACCAAGCGCTGCACGACCCCCAGGTTCATCAAGGGCTCGCCGCCAAAGAAGTCCACTTCCAGGGTATGGCGATGTCCGGCGTGGCGCACCAGCCACTCCAGGGCCTTACGGCCTACGTCCTCGGTAAGCAGACTGCGATTTTTCATATGGAATTCTCCGGTAGCGGCAAAGCAATACGCGCAGCGTAGGTTGCAGTCATGGGCCGCGTGGAGGCACATGGCCTTGACCACGCCGCCCCCCGCCATGGATAGGTCGATGTCCGCATAATCGTCCGGTGTATCTAACTGGCCGCCCTGGATCAGTGCCTCCAGCTCAGCCAGCACCTCGTCCACATCCTGGGCCGGATGCTCGGCACACAGGGATGCCCGCACAGTTCCCTGGGGCACGCCTTGCTCCCTTAGCGCCAGCGCGTCATAGGCCAGCTTGTCCAGCACATGCACCGCGCCGCTGCCTACATCCAGCGCCAAATATTGCCCGCAGGCCGTAAAGGTGTGAATCAAACCCGTAAACCCTCCATCCTATACATAGGAAAATCCCGGGCGACGCAGATCGCCCGGGTTCTCAAAAGGCGCGATTAGTTCTGCTCTTTTTGCTGGCAGGACTGATTGGCCACCGTGCACGAGGTCTTGCATGCCGATTGGCAAGACGCCTGGCACTCGCCGCAGCCGCCGTGCTGGAGGCTTTCCTTCAGGCAGGGCTTCTGGATGGTCTGAATGTGTTTCATTGTGGATCCCTCC
Source organism: Eubacteriales bacterium (assembly GCA_031555125.1). GTDB lineage: Bacteria > Bacillota > Clostridia > Christensenellales > Aristaeellaceae > WQXF01. Next base: position 5,047 of record JAVBUS010000219.1, read on the forward strand.
AAGCTTTCGCATATTCCAGTACGTTATTATACACGATGGCCATCCCGGATGCAATCATTTTGCCGGAAGGTTAGAGAAAATCATGCCGCACAGGCCCCCCGCCGCGATGCCCATGCCTACGTCCGCCGCATAGGCCAACCAAGACAGCGGTTGGTTGCTCAGCAAGGCATACAGCCCCACCCCCAGACCCATGTACAGCATCCCCAGCAGCCCGCCCCGGGAGGCCCCATGGACGCCCCCCTTGCCCACCATCATCCAGGTGCCCGCAAAGATGGCCGCCAGCTTTAGCAGCTGGTTAAAGATGCCCACCACCGTATCGCTGGGCCGCAGGGACCGCATGAGCAACGCGAAGAGCACGATGGCCACCACCGTCAACCCAATGGCCGTCAGCAGGCCGCGCAACAACCCACGCGTCACCGGGGTCGCGCCCCGACTGGTAGCACGGTAGCCAGGGAATAAGTCCTGATTTCGCATGAAAAAAACCTCCTGTCCGCATCATAGTTCAGCCTATGCGCGAGCAAGAGGAGTTAAACGATGACCTTGTACGAGGGTAACGCCGCACAACGGAGAGTCGTTGGCCACGCGAGAGAGTTTCGCGCCGCTCGAGGAGCCTGTAGGAAGCCGTGGCAGCGCCACAGCGACCGGAAGCGTGACATAGTGCAGCACGAAAAGTTCCCTGTGGACGACTGCCCGATTTGTTCGGTTTTGCCCTAGATCAGGGATTCGGCCTCGTTGGCGATGGAGATCTCTTCCACGTTGCGGATGGCCCAGCGGGCGAACACCAGCTTGACCTTGTCGGCGCCTACGGCCAGTGTCAGCACATCGTCCTTGATAGAGGAGATGGTGCCATGGATGCCGCCGATGGTGCAAACGTTGTCGCCGACCTTGAGCTGCTTGAGCATCTCTTTCGCGGCCTTGTCCTTTTTGCGTTGCGGACGGATCATAAAGAAATAGAACACCACAAAAATGAGCACCATGGGCAGCATCATGCCCAGCAGATCACCCGCGCCGGGCTGCACTGCGCCGTCCGCGCCGCCAGCCGGAGCCGCGGCTTGCGTCAAAAGCATCAGATTCCAAGTCATCTCGTGCACCGCCTTTCATCAATGTTCTGATTATATCTGGTTTGTCCAATGGATGCAAGGACTTTTCTGCAAAGGATCAAGGCCCCGGAAGGCCGTCGTCGTACCCACGGGCACGAAAACGAATATCTTCTGAAGGCGCAGAAAGCAAGTCCCGCGCAATGGAGGGCAGTGTCGCTTCTACAGCATCCCCTTAAAAGTTCTTGGTGGTATCATACCCCGCCATAAACCGACGATGGAAGTCCCCAAATCGATCCTCCTCGATGGCCGCCCGAATCCGTTCCATCAACCGCAGCAAATAGCGCAGATTATGGATGGATGCCAACCGCGCCCCGGTGATCTCCTGGGCCTTGAACAGATGCCGGATGTACGCCCGGGAAAAGTTCCGGCAGGCGTAGCAGTCGCACGCTTCCTCGATGGGGGCAAAATCCCGGGCAAACTCCGCGTTCTTGATCACCAACCGCCCATGGTCGCTAAACACCGTGCCGTTGCGGGCCACACGGGTGGCCAGCACGCAGTCGAACATATCAATGCCCCGGGCCACGCCCTCCACCAAACAGTCCGGGCTGCCCACCCCCATCAGATACCGGGGCTTGTCCACCGGCATGTGGGGCGCCAACTGCTCCAGCATATCATACATGATGGGCTTGGGCTCGCCCACGCTGAGCCCGCCGATGCCATAGCCAGGAAAGTCCATCTCCGTCAGTACCTTGGCGCTCTCCACCCGCAGGTCTGCATAAAATGCCCCTTGCACGATACCGAACAGCGCCTGATCCTCCCGGGTCTTGGCCGTCTTGCAACGGGCCGCCCAGCGATGGGTGCGCTCCATGGCTAGCTTGGCCGTAGTGTGATCGCAGGGATAGGGCGAGCAGACGTCAAAGGCCATCATGATGTCCGCGCCCAAGGCTTCCTGGATGCCCACGGCGATCTCCGGGGAGATAAAGCGGCGACTACCGTCCAAATGCGACTGAAAGGCTACGCCTTCTTCCTTAATTTTGCGCAACCCCGCCAAAGAGAACACTTGAAACCCGCCGCTGTCCGTTAGGATGGGATGAGGCCAAGCCATGAACCGATGGAGCCCCCCCGCCTCCCGCACCAACTCCTCACCGGGGCGCAGGTGCAGATGATAGGTGTTGGACAGCAGGATCTGGGTACCGATTTCCTCCATCTCCCGGGGGGTCATGGCTTTGACGGTAGCCTGGGTGCCTACGGGCATAAAGATGGGGGTCTGGATCTGGCCGTGGGGCGTGGACACCATGCCCCGGCGGGCGCCGGACTGGGCGCAGGTTTTGTGTAGCGTGAACGAAAACGATGCGGACATTGGGCACTTCCTTTTGCTATGAATCTAGGGCCACTGCGCCCTGGGTTTGGCTATGGTACATCTGGGCATATACGCCGCCCTGGGCGATCAGTTCCCCATGGGCACCGCTCTCCACAATGCGGCCGCCGTCAATGACCAGGATCCGGTCGGCGTTCTTGATGGTGGACAGACGATGGGCGATGACAAAGCTGGTACGCCCCGCGCACAGCCGCAGTAGCGCCTCCTGAATCTTCAACTCCGTGCTGGTATCCACGCTGGAGGTGGCCTCGTCCAGGATCAGGATAGGCGCGGAACATAGCACCGCCCGGGCGATGGCGATGAGCTGCCGCTGCCCCTGGGACAGGGAATCCACCGCGCCGGATACCCGGGTCTGATACCCCTGGGGCAAACGCCGGATAAAGGGATCGGCGTTGGCGGCCTTGGCGGCCTCCACCACGTCCTCCTCGGTGGCTTCCGGTCGTCCGTAGCGGATGTTGTCCAGGATGCTGCCGGTAAATAGGCAGGTATCCTGCAGCACCACGGTAAAGGCCCGGCGCAGACTCTCCCGGGTGTAGTCGCGCACGTCGCGGCCGTCCAGCAGGATGGCCCCATCGCTGACATCATAAAACCGGGTGAGCAGATTGACGATGGTGGTCTTCCCCGCGCCGGTCTTGCCCACCAGGGCGATGGTTTGCCCGGCCTGCACATCGAAGGACACCGCCCGAAGCACATCGTTGCCCGGCGTGTAGGCAAAGCTCACGTCCCGGAAGCACACCGCCCCCTTGGCCCCTTCCAGCACTGTGGCACCAGGGGCATCCGGTGTTTCCCGGACCTCTTCCAGGATGTCAAAGACCCGTTCCGCACCGGCCAGTCCGGCTTGCAGGGTATTAAAACTGCCCGCGATGGCGTTAAGAGGCCTCACAAACAGGCGGGAGTAGGTGATAAAGCTGGCGATGACCCCCACCGCAATGGTACCGGACACCGCCATGGCGCCACCCACCCCGGCTACAAAGGCATACCCGATATTGGTAATCACGTTCATCATGGGCATCAAAAAGCCGGACAGGATCTGTGCCCGGGTGGAGAACCCCAGCAGACGCTGGTTGATCTGCTCAAACTCCGCGGTGATGCGCTCCTCTTGCCGGAAGGCCTTGACCATGCGCAGGCCGGTGATGGTCTCCTCGATGGTGCCGCCCAGGTTGCCCAACTCCCGCTGCTGGCCGATGAATGCCTGCTTGGAGCGCAGGGTGATCCAGCGGGTCAGCGCCACCACCAGGGGCATGGTCACCAGGGTCACCAGGGTCAGCGTGGGGCTTAGCATCAGCATCAGCACCGTGGCCCCGGTCACCATGACGGCGGCGTCCATCAGTTGGATGGTGGAGGAGGCGATGGTAGTAGAGATGTTGTCGATATCGTTGGTGAGGCGGCTCATCAGCTCCCCATGGGTGCGCCGGTCCAGATAGGCAAGGGGCAGGTTTTGCAGGGTATCGAACAGGTTGGCCCGCAGTGTACGGACGATGCGCTGGGACGCGCCGTGCATGATCCAGGTTTGGGCCGTGGCGCACAGCCAGCTCAGCACGTAGCCGCACAGCAGTCCCACCCCCAACGTGGTGATCAAGCCAAAGTCCGGCGCCGCCGGGTCGATGGCCCCGATGGCATCGATGGCCATGCCCACCAGTCGCGGGGCGGTCAACAGTACCGCACTAAAGGTAAACTGAAACAGCATTGCCCCCAGCAGCGCCCGCTTTTCCCGCAGGTAAACCCGCAGCAGCTTGCGCAACGTGCCCCGCACATCCCGGGCACGGGCCGTGGGTGCAAATCGGTGCATCCCCGCCTGACCAAAGCGCATGGGCGGCAACCCGGCATCGGTTTGGGTAGTCTTGGGTCTTTCGGCGCTCATCCGGCCACCTCCTCTCGCCCCATTTGGGAGGTATAGATGTCGCGGTATACCGGACAGTTTTCCATCAGTTCCCGGTGGGTACCAAAGCCCACCTGGCTTCCGGCCTCCAGCACCAATATCTTGTCGGCCCGCATCACCGAGCTGACCCGCTGGGAGATTAATAGCCGCGTGGCCCCGGCCCGCTCCCCCAAAGTGCGCTCCTCGTCCCCCCGCAGGGCGGACAGCACCCGGGCTTCGGTCAGGGCATCCAGGGCGCTGGTGCAATCGTCCAGAATCAGTGCGCCGGGCTTGCGTACCAGGGCCCGGGCGATGGACAATCGCTGTTTTTGCCCGCCGGAGAGGTTGGTGCCGTGCTGACCCAGCTGGGTATCGTATCCCTCAGGCGCCTCCTGGATAAAGCCGTCGGCCTGCGCTAACCGCGCCGCCTCCTCTAGCTGGGCATCGGTCGCGTCGGCGTCACCCCAGCGCAGGTTATCCCGGATGCTGCCGGTAAACAGCATGGCCGCTTGTGGCACGATGGCTACCCGGCGTCGCAGCTCCTCGGCGGGCATATTCGCCACGTCCCGACCGTCCAGCGATACCCGTCCGGCAGTCGGCGCATAAAACCTTAGCAGCAGCGCCGCCAGCGTGCTCTTCCCCGATCCCGTAGGGCCGATGATGCCCAGCATCTCACCGGCCCCGATGGAAAAAGAGATCCCCTTCAAAGCCATCTCCCCCGTGGCCAGTGGATAGGTAAAGCTGACATCCTCAAAGACGATAGCCGCCGGGCGCTGGGTCCGGGGTGCTTCCTCCTGGGTGTCGAAGCATTCCGTGTCCGGCAACTGCATCACCTCGTCCACCCGGGCATAGGAGGCCTTGGTGCGCACAAACATATTGAGCATGTTGTTGATCATGTTCAGGGAGTTGAATATCTGTGCCGTATAAGAGATAAAGGCCACGATCTGCCCCACCTGCATCTGGCCGCCGCCCACCCAGCGGGAGCCCAGCAACACGATGGCGGCGATGCCCAGGTTGGTGACCAACTCCGTCACCGGCGAAAACAAGCCCAGGATCCGGTTGGCCCTGCGGCTGGTATCGGCCAGGCCGGTATTGGCCCTGTCAAAGCGCTGTTCCTCGAACCGGTATCGGCCAAAGGCCCGCACAAGACGCACACCCATCAGGTATTCCCGCACGGTGGTGTTCAGTCCATCGATGGCGGTCTGTACCCGCGCGAACACCGGGAAGGAGATCTTCATGCTGAGCACGATGGTGGACAGGGAGATCACCACGATGGCGGCCACGATGGGAGCGGTGTGCCCGTTGAGGGTGGAGGCCATCAGAATGCTGCCGATGCACACCACCGGTGCCTTGAAGGAGATGCGCATGATGCCGTTGACGAAATTGGTGATCTGGGAAACGTCGTTGGTCATGCGGGTGACCAGGGATCCGCCGTCGAACTGCTCCGCGTCGCTGATGGACAGGCGCTGGATCTTGCCGAACAGGTCATAGCGCAGGTTGGCACCGAACCGTTGGGACGCGCGGCTGGACAGCACGTTGCGCGTGCAGGCAAACAGGGCGCCCAGGGCCGTGATGCCCAGCATCAACAGGCCCATGCGCACCACGTAGTCCATATCCTTTTGCATGACGCCCTGATCGATCAGCCGCGACAGCACCTGGGGTTGCAGCAGATCGCAAAAAGCCTCGCACCCAACGCAGAGCATGGATGCGATGCACAGCTTTCTATATTGGATCCAGTACCGACGTACCCAGCCCATCGTCAAACGCCTCTTTTATCAATGTATATTGCGGAGGGCGTGTTTCAAAGGGGGGGAAAGTGCAAGAAGCAAGGATTTTTCGTCAGATCAAGGAGTCGGAGCGCAGCGTACTGGCGGTACGCTAAGCGCAAAACGACGCTGATATGGCGGAGAATACGCGGATGATTGCGCTTTCGGTGTTTTGAAACACGTCCTAGTATACACCAGCAAAGATCGTTTGACAAATGCGCCGCAGCCTGCGGTTACCGAACCCATATGCTCATCGATTACAGGAAATAGCCATGATCCTTGTCCGACACCTGCGCTGCTTTATCCCAGAACAGCACTGTAAAGGCTGTGGAAATCGCTGCCCCATAATCTGTCGCCGGATAGGATGACGCCTTTGTTGTATGCCCCGGTCGGAAAATCCAGCGTATCGCAGTGCTGGAGTGTGTGCCTGTCCCATACCGTAACCTTGCCCGAATCCGCAACAACAAGGTACTGCTCGAATACCCCAAGTATCTTGGCCATGCCCTTCACAGCCTTGGTGACCGTGCAGATCGTCTCAAACGTATCGACATCCGCAGCCTTTATGGTCATGTCCTGTGATACGGTATACATCAATCCATCATGCCATACCACGCTATATATGTTTTTCTTGCAAAGCGCTGTCTTTCGACGGATGCTCATGCTGTCTGCCGCTATCTCCAGCAGTTCACCCCGAACGGTTCCGGCATAGATGCGGTTCCCGGCCACACAATGATCCCAAAAGCTCGCGTCGCACACATCATGCGTTTGATACTGCCACGTGTCCATATCCATGACCGCCATTTTTCCGTTGCGTATACTGATATACGCCTTCTGCGAATCAAAGCACACAGCACCCAGATCCGAGGATAGATTCTCGCCGATCCTGACGTGCTTGATGACTTGTAAGTCTTCTTTTCGAAGAATATACAGGTCACAAAAATCGGTCAAGAAAACCACTTCCCCGTAGATTGCGAATCCTCGCGCCTTGCCGTCTTTTTGAAAGACGACGTTTTGTGCGGTCAAGCGCATATCCTGCAGATCATACTGATACATGGCCCGCTTGCACCGGACATACAAGCACTGCTCATCCACAGCCATGTTGACACCGTCATTCTCCAGATCGAGTATTCTTGCAAGCTCCATTATCTTTACTCCTTTTGAACAACCTGCTCTATATCCTACGCATATACCCCGACAGCAGTCTGCCCTATGCAGCGGTCAGCACGCCTGACTGCACGCCAAATCAACCATCGCACGCATCCTTCGGTTGCTCACTGTGAAAAAGGCGGGCTTGCAGTTCGAAAAGCTCCGCGTACAGTCCTTGGACCTCCATCAGCTCCTTATGGGTGCCCTCCTCGATAATTCGCCCTTCATCCAGCACGAGAACATGATCGCAAAATTGTGTACTGGCAAGTCTATGCGTGATATAAACCGACGTTTTGTTTTGCGTCAACTCATCGAACATTTGATAGAGCCGGTTCTCCGCCCTTGGGTCCAGCGCGGCGGTGGGTTCGTCCAGAATGATGAAGTTTGCGTCGCGAAAAAGCGCACGCGCCAATACAAGTTTCTGCGCTTCGCCGCCCGACAACTCCACACCGTTTGCATCAAAATCCTTATGCATGGGCGTGTCGATGCCGGAGGGCAATGAAGCCAAGAGCGCATCCATGTCAATTTTGTGTGTGACGGAAAGGACACGTTCTCTGTTATCGGGGGCTGCGTCAAATGCAACGTTTTCGGCAAGGCTAAACGAAAACAGCTTAAAGTCCTGGAATACGGTGGCGAACAGGCCGCGATACTGCCCGCAATCCAGCTCGCGAATATCCACACCGTTATACAGAATCATGCCATCCGTTGGATCGTAAAGCCGCATCAGCAGCTTGATCAACGTGCTTTTCCCCGCGCCATTTTCTCCGACGATGGCCAACTTTTCCCCAGCTCGTAAGGTGAAGGAAACGTCTTGAAGCGCATCCTGTCCTTTCCCCCGATATCGATAGGATACGTTTCGGAACTCGATGGATGTGGCTTCTGCATTGGGAAGGGGCCTCTTTGCCCCTTCCTGCATATGTTGCGGAAGATTCATAAAGCTCTCCGCGGCCTCGTAGTACGGGGTGAATCTGCGGATATCGACAACGCTGCTCATCACGTCCCGCATTGCTGTGGAAAACACCGATACAGCGCTTAGATACATCGTGAACTCGCCGATACCAATACTTCCGTTGCATACAGCAAACAATAGGTATGCGTAAGCGGCACACTGCTGGATAAACGTGAGCAATGCGGACAGATTCGCAGTGTGCGTGTTGGTTCTCGCGGTCCTTTTATAGAAGCCCCGAAGCGTGCTCAGCGGTTCTTTGTATCGTTCGATCAGCCAATCGCCCAGATCATATCCCCTAATCTCTTTTCCGTAAGAATAGTCCGATAGTACATTCCCATAATACGTACAGCGGCGCTCCAGCGGTGCTCGCTCTAAATCCCACGCGATGATCTTTTTCTTGCCGCGTGCTTCAAACAAGCTGTTGACCAGAACCAATGCAATAAACAGAAGCACCATGAGCGGTTCCAACATCGCGATAACGGCTAGGATTCCTGCAAAGGTACCAACCTTCCCCAATATGCCCGCCGCACGATCCAGCACTGTGGCGAATCCCCAACCGTCTCCATACAAGAACTTGGCCGCTTTTTCGCGCATATCAAGAAATGAAGGGTCTTCAAGTCTATCATAGTCCGCACGAATCATGTTATTCGCTAACTGCATCTGGAACGCATCATAACAATACATTCGCTCTACCAACGACTTATGCATCAAATAGTTGGAAAGCGTGGTCATAACAAAGGTTGAAACAAGCAGACATGATACCCACAGCGCAAGGTACGGGAGCCTTTGTTGATGGAGCAATTCATCAATAATAAATCGCGGAAAAATGATCAATACAAGTGGCAGCAGTGCATCTATCGTTTTCCACAGAAGCAGCGCAATGATATACCGGCGATTGCTTTTCCAACAAAATCGCATCAGGTAGGAAATTGCTGCTAACATTCGATCCCTCTCCTTAATGACCAATTAGGTATCCATTGGGGCGGTGCAGTTTCTTCATAACACACTTGGTCCATATTATTGCTTTGATATATATGTTTTATTGCCCCATTCTTTTGAATCACTAGTGGTGGCATGCGATCACCTCTAGCTAGCGAAAAAAGATGCTTACGTCCATATGGTTCATGGTATCGATTATAAAAAGCTGTCCATTCATGAACGGAACGGGCCTTCATACAACATGCGGTCATGAATCTCGACGAAGCGTAGTCTCTACGCTGACCCGTCTCAGGAATTAGGTGGATCTGGTATCCCTTTGAGTACAACAACAGGTCAAGAAAATATACCAGCCATTATACTAAACTGTGATGATTTGTGCACAAACCCACCCCCCCGAATATCTTATTTTACTTTCAGTTTTACTATCTTGTCAACATTTTGCAAACAAAGAAGCAATTGTATTTATGGAATAGATTTACGAATAAAATGAGATCAGAAAAGGAAAGCCAGGCACCGCTGATCGCCTCCCTTGGCAAGGGTGGCAAACGGATAAACATTGCATCGCTTATAACGGTTCATACAAAAAAAGGGCCGTCTTGCTGACTTTTTGCCAACAGGACAACCCTCGATTGTAGATCACAATATCAGCGATATCCCAATCCCGTCAGATAATCATAGCTCTTTTGCAGGCAGACAAAGGGGCTCTCTAAGCATTCATCCTGTTCCACCAGCAGATACTTTGTGCTGCCTTGCTTCTCCAGCGCCTTGATGATCGCCGGAAAGTTCATGTTGCCCTCGCCCACCGGGGCCATGACGGGGGTTTTGCCCACCACGTCCCGGTCCTTTAGGTGCACGCAGGGCAGGCGGCCCGCCAGCTTGTCGATCCATGCGCACACGTCGGCACCGGCCACCTGTACCCAGTAGGTATCCAGCGTAAAGCCCATCTCGTGGGGCGTAAAACCCTCGATCAGCAGATCCATGATCCGCTTATCCCCCACCCGGGCGAACTCGAAGTCATGGTTGTGATACATCAGCAGCTTGCCGGCCTGGGCGATCTTGCGGGCCGGGGCCGAATAATCCTCAAAGAAGCGATCCAGCCACGCCGCGCTGCGATACCGATCCGGCATGGAGCCGATACCGATGTACGGACAGCCCATCACCTCGTGATCGGCAATGACGGCGTCCACATCGTTCAGAATACGCTGGGGATCCGTATGGGTCAGGACGATGGCTAGGCCGTTTTCGTCGCAAATGGCACGTACCCGTTGGGGCGCGATATTGCCAATGGCGGAAATCTGTACGCAACGATAGCCCATAGCCGCCACGCGCTCCATAGACACGGCAAAATCCCGCTCGGACTGGGTAAAACTCCTCAGGGTGTATAGCTGCGCACCCAGCATCATGCTATCTCCTCCTGTTTACGATGGCTTGCGCCACGGACAATTCTTTAGCTTACAATGGGTGCAGTCGTGACCGATGTGCTTCATATCGGGAGCGGCCTGGGGATCATGCCGACAGCCCAACAAAAAGGACTGGCTTTTGACAGGGTCCATCATGCAACTCTCTCGCACCTGCATGGGAATGGTCTGCTTGGCGGACAGGGCCGTGTGGATGTCCCGTTGCAGGGCCAGGGGCGCGTTCTCCCCGGGGGAAACCCGCCTGCTGCAACCGATACCGCGCTGCCGCAGCACCTCCAGCACATGGGCGCACAGGGCGCGGTCCGTGGCCCCTACGCATGCATCGGAAATGTGATCCAGCAGCATGGCCTCCGGATACGCTCCCTCCGCAAACAGCGCTCGCACCCGGGTGCTGATGGCCTCGCCAATGGTGCACATCCCCATAAGCACCTGGGGATACTCCGCCAGAGCGGGCTCGTCCAGGGTGTTGTCTACAATCTCATAAGCCGCAAAGGGCACGATGAGCTGGGCCGCCTCGGTCAGCATCTGGTCATAGAGCTCGCCCATCTCGTCCGCACTGGGCGAATCCTCGGCGGTGCCCATGGTCCGAAAGATGTGCGAACGGTCCACCTGGGAGACATCTACCGCAACTTGCGCTACCGGCATATCAGTGCACCAGCACGCGGCGTGCCGCTTCGGCAGCGCTGCCCGCATCGGATGTATAGATGTCGGCATGAATCTCATCGCAATAGGCCTGGGTCACCGGCGCACCGCCGATCATGACCGTGACCTTGTCCCGCAGGCCCGCGGCATCCAGCACTTCCACCACGCGCTTCATCTCGCCCATGGTGGTGGTCAGCAGTGCGCTAAGGCACACGATCTGGGCGCCCTCCTGCCGGCATGCTTCCACAAAGCGTTCCGCCGACACGTCCACGCCCAGGTCGATGACCTCGATGCCCTTGCCCTCCAGCATCATCTTGACCAGGTTTTTGCCAATATCGTGCAGGTCGCCCTGGACGGTGCCGATCACGGCCTTGCCGATGGAGGTAGCGCCCATTTCCTGCAGGGCGGGCTTAAGCAGCTCCGCCCCCTGGTTCATGGCCCGGGCGGCAACCAACACTTCCGGCACATAAATCTCGTTCTTGCTAAAACGATCGCCGATTACGTCCATGCCGGACAGCAGACCCTTCTCCAGGATCTCCTTGGCGTTGATACCCTGGTCCATGGCCTGCTGCACCAGCTCCCTGACGATCTTCGCCTTGCCCTTTTGCAACTCTTCGGAGATTTGTTCCAAGATGGTCATGTTCTCTTCCTCCTATGATGTACGCATTTACGTTTCGGGAAACAGCATGTCATCGATAAAGTGTTGATGAAAGCACGGATCCGTGGCTAAATCCACGCAGGTCATTTCCTGGGCAAAAGAGATAGCCTGCTCCGGCGTTAACTGGCCTGTGAGCAAACTGATCGCGCCTTCTGCCGCCGCGTTCCCCATCCCGATAATTGTACCTGAAAAAGCTGGGTCAATCAAGCCTATTTTGCGTGCCGAACGATGATCCAGGGCTTGGCCGAATCCACCGGCCAAATAGATGCGACCCACCGACTGCATCGTGCATCCGCCATGGTGTAAAAGGGTGGCCACCCCGGCGGAAATAGCGGCCTTGGCCAACTGCACCTCCCGGACGTCCTTGGCGTGCAGCGATACCGGCCCGGCGATGGGCACGACATCGTCTTCCATATAGCCGGTCTCATCGATAACGCCCTGTTCCACCAGCGCAGCCACCGCATCCAAGAGGCCGGAACCGCACAGTCCTATGGGTGGCGCGTCGTCGATGGTGGCGACCTCCAGCGTTCCGTCGCGGTTGGTGGCGCATCGACAGATCGCGCCGCTGACGCCGCCCACGCCGCAGGTGATGTGCGCCCCTTCAAAGGCCGGGCCCGCCGCAGTGGCACAGCACAGCAACCTGCCTTCATGGGTCAGCACCATTTCCCCATTGGTGCCGATGTCGATAAACAGCGCCGTATTGCCCTGGCCTTGCTCCCGCTGCAGCCCGACGACCAGTGCGCCGGACACAATGTCGCCCCCTACATAGGCCGCCGAGCAAGGGACAAAGCCGCACAGGGCGTCCGGCCCCAGCATCAGCCCCACTTCCCGGGCGGGCAGGTCGTCAAAGGTCAATGCGGCGGGCACAAAAGGAGCCCGGGCCAGGGTATCCACCGGCAGGCCCAACAACAGGTGCATCATCACGGTGTTGCCCGTCACCATGGCCGCCTGTACCCCCTGGGGTGGCACCCCCGCCCCGGCACAGACTGCTTGGGCCATGCAACCCAGCTGATCGCGGATCACCTGCGCCAGCCTGTCTCGGCCCTCCTCGCCATGTTCCAGCACGTACTGCATGCGGGTGATCACATCGTCGCCGTAGGGCTTTTGCGCGTTGAGGGCGCTTTGGACGCCTTCGATGACCCTGTTGCTGCGATCCACAAGGTACATCGCCACCGTGGTGGTGCCGATATCCACCGCGATGGCCCACGAGGCGTCATGCCGATGGGGGGAAAGCGATCTGGCGGCGGGGAGCGAAACTTGGGTCAGCACTGCGGGCCTGGCCGTCCCCGGCAGACGCAGGGTGCCCGCCGTCGCAGGCAGGCAGCAGGCCAGGCGCAACCCCTGGACCAGCGCCGCCTGCCCCAGCAGGCCGACCTCCTGAGCGTCCGGCGGAGGAAACTCCCCGGCGATGACCTGTACACGACACTGCCCGCAACGACGATGGCCGCCGCAGGGGGCCGGGATGGCGGTACCTTGGGCACGCAGCACATCCAGCACCGTCTTCCCGGGGTCCGCAGGCAGGCGCCATTCCGAGGTGTCTCGCTCGATGATCAGCATACGTCTCTCCTGCTATCTGTGCCGAAAGCACAGGGTAATGAAGTAGATAGCCGCGGCCACCAGCACCACGGCAGCGCCGGCGGAGGTGTTCCAGTAAAAGGCCAGAACCAGCCCCGCCACGCCGGAAACCATAGCGAACAGGATCGACAGGCGCGTATAAGCCGCCGTATGCCGGGCAATGTTCCGCGCCGCAGCGGCGGGCAGAATCAGCAGGGAGTTGATGAGCATAACCCCCACCCAGCGGATGGACAGCATGACCACCACCGCTACCAGGGCCACAAACACGTACTCCGCCCGTTTGGCCGGGATCCCCCGGCTGGTGGCCAATGCCGGGTTGACGCTGGCCATCAGCAGCGGATTAAACAGCACCGACCACAGCAGCAGTACCGCCACCAGGGCAATGACCAGCACCAACAGATCCCCGGGCAGCACCGAGAGCACGTCCCCCACCAGGTAGTTGGCATACTTGGCGAACCCGCCACCCCGGGAGAGTACCACCAAGCCCAATGCGATGGCCGTGGAAGAAAACACGCTGATCACCGTATCCGTAGAACTGGAACGCCCCTGCTTAATCCGGGTGATGAGCAGCGCCGCCAGTACGCCGAAACCCAGCATGGATACCAAAGGATCCGGGATACCCAGCAACACCCCCAAGGCAATACCGGTCAATGCCGAGTGCCCCAGGGCGTCGGAGAAAAAGGCCATCTGGTTATCCACCGCCATGGTGCCCAACAGGCCGAACAGCGGCGTCAACAGCACCATAGCCAGCAGCGCGTGCTTCATGAAAGTGTAGTGAAGCCACCCAAAGGGAAGCACCGCGTCCAGCACATCATAGATCCCCTGCATCACGCCTCCCCCTCCCCTGCCACGCCGCCGAACTCCCGGGCGAAAGCCTCTGAAGCAAACACCGCCTGGGGGGTACCATCAATGAGCACCTTCCGATGCATCAGCACCGCCCGGTCGGCATGGCGGCGCACCATCTCAAAATCATGGGAGACCAGCAGGATGGCCAGATGCCGGGTATTGCGCAGGGCCGACACCGTGCGATAGAACTGCTCCAGGCCATTTTGATCCACCCCGGACACCGGCTCGTCCAGCAGCAACAGATCCGGGCTGGGGGTCAGGGCCAGGGCCAGCAGCACCCGCTGAAGCTCGCCCCCGGACAGCGCACCCAGCCTTCGGCCCGCCAGACTCTCGGCCTGGGTGGCCTCCAGGGCCGCCATGACTGCGGCCCTGTCTTCCTTGCTCACCCCCCACCACACGGGGCGTTTGCCGGTGGCGGCAGTTAAAAAGTCCAGCACCGTCACGGGTGCACTGCGGTCAAAGGGCATCTGCTGGGGCACATAGCCGATGCGCACCGTGCGCAACATACCGCCGTCATGCTTGACGTGGCGCACCTCTCCACGGTAGGGCAGCTCCCCCAGCAAGGCCCGCAGCAGCGTCGTCTTGCCCGCGCCGTTAGCGCCGATCAGGGCGGTGAGCTCGCCGCAGTGGATGTGCAAACATACATCCTCCACCAGGGCCGGGCCATCCAGCGCCACCGTCACATGGTCCAGCTCGATCCGGCAAAGTTCGCAATGGTTGGTATGGGCTTGTGTCATCGCAAGGCCTCCAATAGTACGGTTAGGTTACGGGTCATGATCTCCTCATAAGCCGTGACACGCAAAGGGCCGGTCACCACCGGGTCCAAAATGCGCAGCGGCACGCCGGTCTCCCGGGCAATGATCTCCGCGACCCGGGCGGGATACTGGGGCTCCACCAGCAGCGCCCGGACGCCGCTGGCGCGGATCATGTCCACCAGATTCGCCATATCCCGGGTACCCGGCTCGGTGCCCGGTTCCCGTTCGATAACCCCCACCACGGTCAGGGCAAAGGCATCGGCAAATGCCTCAAATGCCTCGTGAAAGGTGACGATCTCCCGGCTGGACACGGTGGCCAGGGCAGCCTGCATATGCATGTACAGGGCCTCCAGCCGCCTTGCACAGGCCTCGGCATTGGCGGTATATTGGGCGGCATGGTCAGGATCCACCTGGGCCAAACCGGCGCCGATGGCCCGCACCTGTACCGCCGCCTTACGGGGATCCAGCCATACGTGGGGATTGTGGACATGATCATGCCCGGCGTGACCCTCGTGGGCCTCGCCCTCGTCCGAGGCATGATCCTCGTGATCCTCTTCGTGCTCGCAAGTCTCTTCCAGGGCCGCAGCGGCCTCAATGACCGGCAACTCCCGGTACTGCGCACGCACCTTGTCCATAAACTCTTCCATGCCCGCACCACTGATCACCAGGGCATCGGCGCTCTCCAGGGCGCGTAAATCCGCGGGCAGCAACTGGTCGTCGTCGAGAAAGCCCACCTCCGGTGCCGCCATATTCCGAAC
>JAVBUS010000273.1:0-3897 GCA_031555125.1 Eubacteriales bacterium
ATAGTGCAGCGGCCCGATCTGGCCGATGGCGGTGCGGGGTTCTTCCGTGCCCTCCCGGGTGCTGATAAAGAAGTTCTTTGGCAGGGTGGTGGCTTGGCCATCTTTGACCAGCACAGGGCCAAATTCAAAGGTCTGCAAGACGCCTTCTTTCTCCAGACGATTGGCTACGACCCCCTGCTTTTCTGTCCGATCCGTCAGCACGGAAAAATCCCCGTTTTTGTCCACGATCATCAGGTGACGCTTGGAGTTTTGCTTGCGGTGCAACACTCCGTCCCGAATAATGACGCCGTCTCTGTGGAAGCCGTAAAAGTCGGCATTGATGGCCAGGATCGCGTTGTTGCGGTCCGCGATATCGTGGACAGATTCGTAGGCGCCGCTGCCAAACTTGCCGTAAGAGAAGGCGTTCTTTAGTTGGGTGGGATCCGATACCACGATGTCCACCACGAAATAAGACAGCCCGGGCTCCTGATGTTGCTCGATGGAGATCTGTAGCGTATCGCTGCTGTAGGAGAGGCTTCCTGGCGGGTACGAGGGATATTTGCTGGGAGGTGGCAAAGCGACCGCATCGCCGTCGCTGTCGTCGGTATTCGCAGTCGTATCGGTGGAGAAGGCGGGCGGGGCTTCAATGTGTTGCGCTTGGGCCAGGGCGGTACCGGGCGCCGGGGTGTTGCCGGGCAGCGCCTGAATGATCTGTGCGTTATGGGAGGTCTTAAAGTCCTCAAAACGGGCTTTTACGTCCGGCACAGCCAGCAGCGCATCCTGGGTTTGGCTGGAGGGAAGCATCCATAGCAATGCAAAAACCATCAACCCCGCAACCATATGGCGCAGGTGCATCAACCACCAATCCCAGCGCGAGCGTTGGGTATGCGATGCCAGTGTCAAAGGACGGGATCGCAGTGCTCGGGGCGGCAAGTTGACGGGGGAAGGATGCTCAGCGGAGCGAGTAGCCTGCGGCGTACTGCTGCGTCTCCTACGCGAACGCTCGAATTGATCCACAGCGCGGCTCCTTTCCCACAGAATGCCCTGGGCGGTATGCACAGTTTTGGTCATGTACAGCATATGGCATATAATGTCCAAAACAATGATTCTTATCTTACCCTTACAGCCTGCGATTGTCAACCGCGCCCCCCTGGGTGGGAGTGATTCCCTAGCGGAATCCACAGGGTCATCCGGGGAAGGGGAATCGCAATCGTTGCTGCGAAGTGGGGGAATCGTGTAGAAAAACGACGAAAAAAGGCTGCGGAATGGTGACGACTGGCCGAATGTGTGTGCGGATTGCTTGACAAGTGGCGAAAAGTTGGTAAAATGATGATGTTCGGGCAACGAGTCGTCCACATGCGCCTTTGTGGAACGCGCTGCTATGATGATAGATTGTATACACTGCTTGCGCACCGCAAAAGGGGTGGCGCAGGCGGCAAGCGACCGCCGCGAGGAGGCATACAGATGAGTGCGTTGCAAGTGACCTATTTGCATCATAGTGGTTTTTGTGTGGCGTTGGAGGATGTACTCTGCGTCTTTGACTATTGGCCGGGGGAGGACGCCCCTGCCGACGGTGCGGGGTTATTGACCCGCGAGGCAATGCAGCGCTATCGCCAGGTGGTGATCCTGGTTAGCCACGGCCATGCGGATCACTTCGATCCGGTGATTTTCGACTGGGCGGATCCGGGGCGCGTGCAGTACGTGCTAAGCGCCGATATCGCCGCCCAATGGCCGGGTCAACGGATGAAGCCCGGCGATCGGTTGACGGTGGATGCCGTGACCGTGGAAGCATACGGCTCCACGGACCTGGGCGTGTCCTACCTGGTGCGCTTGGGTGATTACGCCATTTTTCATGCCGGGGATCTCAACCTGTGGCATTGGCGCGATGTGTCGACGCTGGCGGAGATTGCCCAGGCGGAGCGGGATTTTCATGCGGCGGTCAAACCGTTGGAAGGCAAGGAGATCGACCTGGCCTTTTTCCCGGTGGATCCGCGCCAGGGCACCCTGTACGACGCCGGCGCCAACTACTTTGTGCTGGCGGTCAAGCCCCGGGTGCTCATCCCCATGCACTGGCAGGAGCGGACCGATGTGGCCCAGGACTACGTGCGTAAAAATCGCACCCGCCGTGTGGAGATGGTCGCTCTGGTGCAGCGCGGCGACACTGTCGAGGTGGGCAAGCGGTATGTTCAGTCCGACGACGCGCCCATGTGGTATTATGAGGTCATCTCCCGCAGCATATTGGAACAGCGGAACAATGCCGCGGCGGAAGCCTTCGAGGACGAGGACAGGGCTGCGGGGGATCAGTAACAGGGAAGGCAGGGGATCATATGCGGTTTCGGATCGATCATGCCAATATCAATGTCACCGACCTGGACAGGAGCATTCGCTTCTATCAGCAAGCCCTGGGGCTGGAGCCCGTATCCCGCAAGGACGCGGCGGACGGCGGTTTCTCCTTGTGTTTTCTGGGCGACGGCCAGAGCGATTTTCGCATCGAGCTGACCTGGCTCCGGGACAAAGAAGGGCCCTATGATTTGGGCGACAACGAGTCCCACATTTGCTTTGTGGCACCGGATTACGACGCAGCCCACGCCCTGCATGCGCAAATGGGCTGCATCTGCTACGAGAACACCGCCATGGGTCTCTACTTTATCGAGGATCCTGACGGGTACTGGTTGGAGATTGTCCGCCCCAGGCCGTAATCCCCCGCATGGCGATCCGCTCCATAGGCCAAACAAAAATGGCGTCATGCAAAGGCAGGACGCCGTTTTCATATACGCCAAAAGCAGCACACGACATGGCGGGTCAGGCGCTCTTTTGGGCCAAAACATTAAACGGGATTTCATAAACTTGTCGCGTAATTTCATGAATGGGGATCTATGTTTTCCGGCGTTTTTCTGCTATGATGGGCATGTTGTATTCCGGCATCCAAATCTGTGAATGTGTAAGGAGGGCTTTGAAATGTCGACTACATGGCGCAAGGCCCTTGCTTTGTTGCTTAGCCTGGTGTGCTTGTGGGCTATAATGCTCCCTGCACAGGCACAGTCAACGTCTTACGGTGGACACACTGCGGTGGAAGTGACGTCCTTTGCATCGCCTACCCAGGCGGAGCTCAATATGTACTGTGGTGGCGCCGGCGTGGTGGAGCTGTACATGTTACGCAAAGGCGATGTGTACCCCATCCTGGTCCATGCAGGCAAGGCGGAGAGTGCAGCCGTTGGGATCACGCTCCAAGGCTTGGATCCCCGCAGTGAGTTCGCACTGTTTTTGACTCGCCGCGATCCGCAACAGAGCAAGCGGCTGCCTTTTTTTCCTTTCGCGGATCATGTAGCGTCTATGGCCATTTCCGGTGTAACGCCACCTACCGGGGTGGGTGAGGCACCTGAGGTATGGCAAGTATATGGCATTACCTTCGACGGACAGGTGATGACGGCTGCGGGTGTGGAGGGCGTAGAAGACACCGGCACAACGCCGGATCTGGTTGCGCTGTTGGGCGATTTCCCAGGGTGCCTTGGGCCGCTTGGCGCTGCCTTTGTGCCGCCTCTCTTGCCTGCGGAAGCGCCGACACCGCCGCCACCGGCTGTGGCCACTGCCACGCCTGTGCATAACGCCGAGGAGAGCACCCCGGCGCCTACGTTGGTGCCCGCCACGGCTACCCCGGCGCCTACGCTGGTGCCTGCCACGGCCACCCCGCCCCCGCTACCCGTGACGCCGACACCGGAGCCCGTAACGCCGACGCCGGAGCCCGTGACGCCGACACCGGAGCCCGTGACACCGACGCCGGAGCCCGTAACGCCGACGCCGGAGCCCGTGACGCCGACGCCGGAGCCCGTAACGCCGACGCCGGAGCCCGTGACGCCGAGTCCGGAGCGCGTGACGCCGACACCGGAGCCCGTGACGCCGACGCCGGGGCCCGTGACG
>JAVBUS010000189.1:0-6019 GCA_031555125.1 Eubacteriales bacterium
CTCCAGTACGCCGCGTTCCGACTCCTTGATCTGCCGCAAAATCCTTGGAACTTGCATTTCCTCCCCTTTTGAAACACGCCCTAGATTTCGCCGAAGAGCAAGCGAGAGATTTAGTATTACACCTTTTCCTTGATCCACACCGCCATGCCACCCCGGTCGCGGTTACACCAAGCGTAGTAGGGGATCAGGCGTACATCGCCGATGCGCAGGGCCGTGATGCCGCCCAAGTCGTCGGGGCAGCTCTCCGCCGTCATGGCGGCCCGGGTGTTCACGGAAAAGTCCGCGTGGAAATACTCGGTGGGGATGTCGCACCCCGTCTGATCCATCTGCTCGGCGCAGTAGATCATAGGCCCACGGGCAAAGGCCACGCGTCCGGCGCATTCCCGGATCCGCTCGTCGGCCCGCAGGGTGCGGATCGGCATTTCCAGCGTCAGCACCAGGGTATCGCCATCCTGCACCGTGGCCGTCACATACCCTAGATCCTTGGTGGAGGGGACCTGCACGCCCTCTTTGGTCAACGTAAAGCCCTCGCACCAACCGGGAACTCGCAGCTTGATGGGCAGCGGTTGGCCGCCGGTGCGGGCCGTCAGCTCAATCCTGCCCGCCCAAGGGTACTCGGTGCGCACGGTCAGGCTTACGTCGCGTCCGGCCACGGGCAGCGTTACGCTGGAGGCGATGTATTGGTTGACGTACACGCTCTCCTCGTCGGTGGCATAGGCATAGCCCCCCACCGAGGGAATGAAGCGCACCAGGTTGGTGGGGCAGCAGGAGCAGCCGAACCATTCACTGCGCCGGTACTTGCCCACAGAGCTTAAGGGATTGTCATAAAAGAATTTACGTCCATCCAGCGAAATACCGGAGAGCACGCCGTTGTACAGCTCGGTCTCCACCAGGTCGGCGTACTTGGCGTCACCCAGCAGCAAGTTCATTCGCTGGTTCCACAGCGCCATGCCGATGGCCGCGCAAGTTTCGCAATAGGCCGTCAGGTTGGGCAGGTGCCAGTCCCGGGTGAAGCCTTCGTTGGCGGAATCCTGCCCGATGCCACCGGTGATGTACAGGTTGGCGGGCACCACGTTGTTCCATAAGCGGGTCAGCGCCTCGGCCAGTGCTTCGTTCCCGGTGATGGCTGCCACATCGGCGATGCCGGAGTAGTAATACATGGCCCGCACAGCATGCCCGGTGACCTTAGACAGCTCTTCGGCAGGCAGGTCGTCCTGACAGTATGCCTCGTGGAAGTTCTGGCGAAAGAAGTCGGGGGAGTCCAGGTGACCGTGCCCCCGCTCGGCGATGATCCACCCGGCGTAATCCAGGTAATCTTGCTCCCCGGTCAGGCGATAAAGCTTCATCAGCGCCAGTTCTAGCTCTTGATGGCCGGTGACCCAATGCTTTTTTCCCGGGCCCACCACCGACATCATTTGCCGGAGTGCGCGGATCGCCGCTTGGAGCCATCGATCCTTGCCCGTGGCCTGTTGATAGGCGATGGCGCCTTCCAGCATATGGCCCAGGCAATAGTCCTCGTGATAGCCCATGTCCTTCCAGCGCCCTTCCAGGCCGGTCATGGTGTAGTAGCAAAACAGGTAGCCGTCCTCCTGCTGGGCGGCGCAGATGGCATCGATGACGGTGTCTGCGGCCTGCTCCAGCTCCGGATCCGCGCCGCTGGCCAGGGCGTATGCCACCCCCTCCAGCACCTTATACACGTCGCTGTCGTTAAAGTAGATACCCTGGAAGTCGCCTGCCTCCAGCTTGCCTGCCCGGCGGAAGTTGGCGATGCGGCCGGTCTCCTCGCAGCGCTGGAGACAGTAGCGCGTGGTTTCCTTGCGGATGGTCTGTACTCGGGGCGACCAGAAAGCACTGTCCAGCGCCACCTGGTGAAAGGGGACCGGCGTCCTGTTGACAAGTTGCATGACACGTCCTCCGTTCTGTTAGCCCTTTAGGCCTGTAAGGGAGATGCCCTCGATCAGCTGCTTCTGCCCAAAAAGGAATACCACAAGACAGGGTAGGATGACTACTGTCGAGGCGGCCATGACCAGGTTCCACTTGGTGGAGTACTCGCCTCGGAACTGAATGAGACCGATTGCCAGCGTAAACTTCTTTGGGTCGTTCAAATAGATGATAGGGCCAAAGTAGTCGTTCCACGCCCCCAGGAAGGTGAACAACGCCACCACCACGATGGCGGAGCGGGAAAGGGGGACGATGATGCGGGCATAGATCTGCAGGTTGCTGGCACCATCCACAAAGGCGGCCTCGTCCAGCTCCATGGGGATGGCGTTGTAGAATTGCCGCAGCAGAAAGATGTTAAAGATGCCGCCGCCAAAGAACGAGGGGAAGATTAACGGCCAAAAGGTATTGACGCCGCCGATTTCACCCCAGGCCAGATAGGTGGGAATCAGCGTCACGGCACCGGGCAGCATCATAGCGCTCATCAGGATGCCGAAGATCAGGTTGCGGCCCCGCCAGCGTACCCGGGAAAAGGAGTAGGCCGCCATGGTAGAGGTCAGCACCGTGCCCACCAGCACCCCCACCATGATGACCAGGGTGTTCTGTAGGTAGCGCATGAAGGGGATAAACTTGAGCGCATCGGAATAGTTCTTCCAGATGGGTACCTCGGGCCACAGGATAAAGGGCCGCACCTGGGCCACCTGCGCGCTCTTGAGCAGGGAGGAACGAAGCATCCACAACAGGGGCAGCAAGCAAAAGGCGCTGAGCAGGAACAGGATGAGATACATCACCGTGCGCCAAAAGGTTCGCTTGAAGGAGAACGGGCGCTTGCGCGTCGTCATTTGTTATCCCCCCCTTCGTAAAACACCCACAAGGAGCTGCTCTTAAATACCAGGCCCGAGAGCACCAGGATCACCGCGAACAGGATCCACGCCAGGGCGGATGCGGTGCCCATCTCCATGTACTTAAAGGCGGTGCGCCACAAGTTGTATACATAGAATAGCGACGCGTTGTTGGGACCGCCTTGGGTCATGATGTACGCCGCGCCAAAGGTCTGGAAGGAGCCGATCAGGCCCATTACAAAGTTAAAAAATAGGGTGGGGGAGATCATGGGAAGGGTGATGTACAAGAATTTATGTAGGCTGTTGCCACCATCCACCTCCAGCGCCTCGTAATAGTGACGCGGAATGTTCTGCAGACCGGCCAAAAAGATGACCATGGTGGCGCCGGTGCCAAACAGATCCATCAGCACGATGGAGGGAATGACGCTGCGAGCGTCATAGATCCACTGGCTGGTAGGCAAACCGATTGTTTTTAAGATCATATTAAAGATGCCGAAGTTAGAGTTCATCATCAGCATCCAAACAAAGCTGGACGCCACCGCGGGCACGATGGAGGGCACGTAAAATATAGAGCGAAAAACGGCGCGGCCCTTCATGTTGTTGTTGAGCAGTAGCGCGATGCCAAAGGCAAACAGCAGCTTGGCCGGTACACCCAGCAATACATACTGCACGGTGGCTTTTACCGATGCGAAAAAGAAGGGATCTTTCCCGCTGAAAAGGCGCACATAGTTGCCTATGCCCAGCCATTTGGGCGTGGAAATGATGTTGTACTCCGTAAAGCTAAAAATCAGGCTGGCAATCATGGGCCCGATGGTAAAGATGATAAAGCCCAAAATAGCAGGCAACGCGAACAGCACGCCGACGATTTGCCGCTGGCGCTGGATGGAGCCATAGGTTGTGCGGGTACGCTTGGGTTCGGACGCACGAACAGCTTCCGCCATGTTCCATACCTTCTTTCTCAAAAAACGGCGGGGGCGCCGCTCAGCGACGGATCGCTGGAACGACGGCCCCCGTGATACATGGGATAGGAAGGATTATTTGTCGTAACGGCCTTCGTAGAGCGGCACAACCTGATCCTTCACAGACGCCAACGCTTCGGCGGCGGTCTTCTCACCCAGCCAGACGGTGTCCAGAGCGGGGTTGATGATCTCGTTCATCTTCGGGAAGTTCTTGACATAGAACTGCCACAGCGGCTGTGCGTGATTGAGCATGCCTTCCACCACCACCGGCACATAGTGCGCGGGATGTGCGTCGGTCTGTGCCCACTTGGCGATCAGTTCGGGGTTGGTGTACCATTCGGTGGACATGGGCATCCACAGGCCATTGTTGATCATGGAGATGGTGTTCTCCGGATCCGCCATGAACTTGTAGAATTCCCAGGCTTCCTTCGGATGCTTGGTGCTGCTCAGGATGGACAGGCAGCCACCCATCAGGCGGGTGAAGGGCTTGTCGATCTTCGGGCAGGGCATCAGGTCATAGGCCACGCCTTCGGTCATCAGGCCCAAGTTGTTCCAGTGGCCGTCGATGGCCATGGCATACGCGCCGGTGGCAAACGCATCCACCATGCCCGGCAGGGAGGAGGATTCGGTGGGGGACGGCGCGACCTTGTGCACATAGATCAGGTCAGCGATCTTCTGGATAGCCTCGGCGGCGGCGGGATCATCAAAGATGGCCAGCGCGGAACCGTCGGCGGTGGTGAAGTCGGCGCCGGCGGAGCCCATCAGCATGCTGTAGCCCGTGGCGAACCAACGCGGCGCGGTGCAGCCCCACTGCACGACATTGGCGTGGTCAAAGTTGGGATCCGTGGCATTGCGGCCTTGGTTGTCCAGGGTCAGCAGCTTCGCGTTCTCCACAAACTGATCCCAGGTCCAGGCGTCTTCATAGCTCTCGGCGGGGGTGATGCCGGCAGCTTCCAAGGCGGGCTTGGAATAGTACAGGCAGACCACCTGCGGTCCCAAGGCGTAGCCCATGCGCTTGTCCGGCTCCCAGTTGTACGCCAAGGACTCCAGGATCGGATGCTCGGCATAGGTGGGGTCGGCATCCTGCAACTCGTACAGGTTGTAGACCTTGCCCTCTTTGGCCAGGGTAAAGGCGATGGTGGAGGACTCGAGGATCGCAACGTCCGGGGCGGTGCCACCGGCGATCATGGCGGTCAACTTCGTGTCATACTCCGAGGGAATGTTCACCATCTCCACCGTGATGTTGGGATGGAGTTCCTGGAACTTGGCGATCGCGGCGTTGTACGCTTCCAGCGTGTCACCGCCGTCCCAGTTGGCGAACTGGATGGTCACTTGCTCGTCGGCCGACGCCATCAGGGCGAAGGACGGCAGGAGCAGGGCGATCGCGAGGATCAGAACCAACAGCTTCTTCATGGGGGTAACCTCCTTGTGTTTTCGTCGGCCGCCGGGCCGTTTGTCACTTCATCATACCAGTGTACCTTGCACAATTTCCACTGGATAAAGCACACATAGTTGGACAAATCACGGACGCTGCTGCGCCGCCGGGGCCGGGATCACCAGGGTCACTCGGCAGCCGCTGGGGGATAGGTTTTCTAGCCGAATATCTGCCCGCGCCTGATAGATAAGTTGCAGCCGGTGATAGGCGTTGGCCAACCCGATGTGTTGCGCCTGGGTATTCTCCCGCATTTGCGTGAGCACGCGCTGCGTATCCATGCCCTTGCCGTTGTCCTCTACCGATAGCCATAGCGACCCCTCCCGTACCTGGGCCTCCAGGACAATCCGGCCGTCCGGTCGCGCACCGATCTCTCCGTGGACAAAGCTGTTCTCCACCACGGGCTGCAGCACGAGCCGGGGCACCGAAAATGCCAGCGCCTGGGGATCGATGGCATAGGTGACGCTGAACATGCCCTCAAAACGATCCTCCATAATGGTCAGGTAGTTTTTCAGCCAATCCAGTTCTTCCTGCAGGGTGGCCAGGCGCTCCTCCCGCTTCAGGGCGTACTGCAGCATCATGGACAAGGCCCCGATGATACGAGAGAGCTCCTGCTGACCGTTTTCCAGGGCCATCAGGTTCATCACGTTCAGGGTGTTGTATAAAAAGTGCGGATTGAGCTGCAGATTCAGCGCCATGAGTTGGGCCTGGGTCTCCTTAAGCTGGATGGCATAATTCTCCCGAATCAGCCGCTGGATCTCGCTGCCCATTTGGTTAAAGGTCGATGTCAGTTCCCAGAACTCGTATTCCGCAGGCACCTGCATCCGCGTGGAAAAATCGCCCTCAGC
>JAVBUS010000075.1:0-12122 GCA_031555125.1 Eubacteriales bacterium
GCGCTGTAATACTAAATCCAAATAGATGTACGCCGAGATCCAGCGGATATTTTACCGGCAGGCGATGTCGCGCCTCGGTCAACGTAGCTGCCTGCTACGTCTCCCTCGGGCTCCTAGCCAGCCGAAAAAATCTCTCGCTAGCTCTTCGGCGAAATCTAATTGGAATTCGTATCATTCGTCCGCAAAGGGATCATTCATGGAGCTGTCTCGCGTTTTTCGTGAGGCAGCCCCTTTTGTGCGCACGTCGTGCGGTTGTGTGCCGCCGGGCGCGGCCTGGGTCCGCCGGAAAAGGAGCCGCCGCGCTTACTTTTGTTTGGGGGAAACGTTGCGTCACTGGTGATATTGCACGGCGATTAGGTACCCATAGCGCTCCCATTCATCCGCATCCGCGTTCACATCGAAGAGCAGCCACGTATCGACCCCTGGGAAAAAATCGCGCACGGCGGTTTGCTCCGCGGTGGTTTCTGTCAGCATCTGTATCAACGTTTCTCTGTCCCGTCCTATATTGGTCATGGGGATGTCGCTGAAGGATGGATCAAGCACGGTCGTTTCGGATTTTATGCAGTCGCCGTGTGCAGCGCTCACTTCGTCCAAGAGCGCAAGATACGCATCAACCCCGGCTGAAACGTATTCCGGCAACGGAACGCTGCGTTCTCCACCAAAGAACATTGCACCGGCTCCCGTGAGAAGGCCGTTCTCATAGCGGAATGAGACGGAATCCGTCATGCGGCCAAAGAGGCTGATGGCATTCGGTTCTATCAGATCTCCAGAGGTTTCTGTCTCTGTGCCCATGCTCAGGTCCTTGCGCAGCGTCCACCCGTAGGCTTTCTTCAGATGCCTCTGCAACGCCTCATGATCCATGCCATACGGGATGTTCGAAAGGATAGTATCCCCTTCCGCCATGGCGATATGGGGGCAAACTGCCATGCAGATACATAGAAAGAGCAAAGCCCTTGCCAAGTATGTCTTCACGCTGACTCCTCCTGTCTGTTTCCATGTAGAACAAATGAGCGATGGGATATCTTCCCAAGCCGGGGACCGATGTCTGTAAACATTGAAGAAAAGCGCACGCCCCTTTGCCTTTTGGGGGGGCTCCCCGGACGCCAAGCGCCGGTCGCCGCCATTTCGATACAAAAAGGGACTGCCTCGCATTGCGCGAAGCAGCCCGGCTGTGATAGACGGTCTAGGGCAACACCGTGCAAATCGAGCAGTCGTCCACAGGGATCTTTTCGTGCTGCTCTGTGTCGCGCTTCCGGTCGCTGCGGCGCTGCCACGGCTTCCTACCGGCTCCTCGAGCGGCGCGAAAATCTCTCCCGTGGCCGACTACTCTCCTGTGCGGTGCTACCCTAGCAATATTTCGGCAGCCAGTCACCGTGGGCGGCGATCAGGTCGTCACACATGGCAATGATGTCGTCGATGGACAGCTCCGCCGCGGTGTGCGGGTCCATCATAGCGGCCTGGTAGATGTATTCCTTCTTGAGGGTGCGGGCCGCTTCGATGGTCAGCAGCTGGGTATTGATGTTGGTGCGGTTCATGGCGGCGCACTGCTCCGGCAGGTCGCCGACGTAGGTGGGCACTACGCCGTTTTTGTCCACCATGCAGGCCACTTCCACCACGGCGTTGCGGGGCAGGTTGGTGATCAAGCCGTTGTTGAGCACGTTGCCGCCGATTTTGCAGGGCTTGTTGGTCTCCATGGCCTCCATGATGTAGCTGGCGTACTCGTGGCTGCGAACGTGGATCAGGTTGGGGTTTTGGGTCAGCTCGTGGCCCCGCTCCTTCCAGCGCTTGATCTGCTCCACACAGCGGCGGGGATATTCATCCAGCGGAATGTTGAAGCGCTCGATGAGTTCTGGATAGCGGCTCTTGATAAAATAAGGCATGTATTCGGCATTGTGCTCGCTGGATTCGGTGACATAGTAGCCAAAGCGCTTCATGATCTCGTAACGGACCATGTCGCCGTGCTTTTCTGTGCGGGCCGCGGCGCGTTCCTTGATCTGGGGGTACAGATCCACGCCGTCCCGGGTGATCTCCAGCAGCCAAGCCTGATGGTTGATGCCCGCGATCTTCCACTGTACCTGCTCGTCATAGGGGATGTCCAGCCCCTTGAGCAGTTCAGGCGCACAGGCTTGCACGCTGTGGCACAGGCCCACGGTCTTGACGTTGGTCAGCCGCAGCATGGCCCCGGTCAGGGCGCACATGGGATTGGTATAGTTCAAAAACCATGCGTTGGGGCACACCTCTTCCATATCTTTGGCGAAGTCCAGCATCACCGGAATGGTGCGCAGGGCGCGGAAGATGCCGCCAATGCCCAGCGTGTCGGCGATGGTCTGGCGCAGGCCGTACTTCTTGGGTACCTCGAAGTCCGTGACGGTGCACGGCTCGTACAGGCCCACCTGGATGGCGTTGACCACATAGTTGGCCCCGCGCAGCGCATCCTTGCGGTTGGGGATGCCCAGGTAGGTCTCCAACTTGGCCTTGGAGCCGTTGTTGCGGTTGATGGCCGAAAGCATGGCGTGGGACTCTTCCAGGCGGACCGGATCGATGTCATAGAGCGCGATGGTGCTGTTCTCCAGCGCAGGGGTGAGCATGCTGTCGCCCAGCACGTTCTTGGCAAAAACCGAGGATCCTGCGCCCATGAAGGTGATCTTTGGCATAGGGATGCGCCTCCAATGCTGTATGTTGTGTGGTTAGACAAAGTATAGCATGCCGGGGCTTGACGCGCAGCCGTTGTTTGTTGCAGAATATATGCGAAATGTTGCATCTGGGAGGATTTGTTGTGGAGCACTGGAATCCGGAAACAGCAGGGGAGGGAGCCTTGTCGGTGCGCCATTGCGGCTGGGAGGAATGTGCGAAAGGGCATCAGTTTGGCCCGGCGGTGCGGGATCATTACCTCGTTCATTTTGTTGCGTCGGGAAAGGGGCGTTTCTGGACCCAATCCCGGGAGTATGCCTTGGAGGCGGGGCAGGGGTTTGTGATTTTTCCGGGGCAGGTGACCACCTATCGGGCTGATACCGACGACCCCTGGACCTATGGATGGATGGGCTACACTGGCTATGGCGCGGAGCCTTTGACCCGGCAGATCGGTTTGACTCGGGCGCATCCGGTGTTCACCTGCGAAGCCCGTGCCGCGCTTTGCGCCCATATCGATGATATGAACGCGGCTTTTGCCGGGATGCGGTGGGGAGGGCTGTCGGCACTGGGTGCACTGTACCAAGCGCTGGCCCTCATCGGCCAGAGCGAGCAGGACAGTGCCCAGGACATTCATCGGGAGTACTATCGCCAGGCGATCTGGTATATGGAGGGCAACTACCAGCGGTCCGTGAGCATCGAGGAGGTGGCCAGGTTTGTGGGCCTAAGCCGCTCTCAGTTGTTTCGCGTGTTTCAAAGTGTGGGGCATACCTCACCCAAACAGTGCCTGAGTACCATGCGTATGGAGCAAGCCAGGCTGTTGCTGGTGGGCTCCGCCCTGTCGCCGGAGCAGATTGCAGCGGCGGTGGGCGTGTCCTCCGGTGCGCGGCTGGGGGTGCTGTTCAAGCAGACCTTCGGCCTGTCCATGGGGGCCTACCGCCGGACAAAAGAAAAGACCGGGCATCCTGTGCTTCCGGTCAAAACCGTATCAGAAATCGATCTGTAGCACTACGTCGCAGTGCTCCCGCACGTGGCACTGGTCAAAATAGGCTTCTTCCAAGGGGATCCACCTGGTGCGGAACTGCTCCAGTATATCCTCGTCCTCCCGGCGCTCAAGACGCGCCCATTGGGTGGCCAGGTCGATATCCAGCAGGATCTTGACGTCATAGAACTTGCGCCACTCCGGTCGCAGGGAATAGGAACCCTCTGTGATGATCACCGGATTGGGGGGAACGCTGACGCTGAGACCAAAGGCCATGCGGGAGCAGTCAAAGATGCGGTAGTTCATGCCTTGACCGCTGCGAAGGCCCGGGAGTACCTCCTTGGCGAAGCGCTCGTAATGAACATTGCCGCCGGGTTGCGCGTACCGGGCTTCCGTGCGCAGGCGAGGCGGCAAAAAGAAGTGGTCCATGTGGATGATGGAGGAGGTATCGAACAGAGCGCCCAGGGTGCTGGCCAAGGTTGACTTTCCCGCGCCGCAGCGGCCGTCGATGGCCACATGGGCCTTGCCCCGCTTGCGCAGGGAGTGCTCGATCTTGGACACCACGGGCAACAACGCCGCGTACTCGGCGCGGACCACGCGGTAGGCGGGGTGATAGGCGTCCCGGAAGACGTCGCTGTGACGGGTAGCGGGACAGCCGGCCACGATCAGCGTGCGGGTGGTGCGGATCACATCCTGTTCGGAAAAGGGTAACTCGCCCCGGGCGCACATCATTTGCAGGTCGGACAGGCTCTCCACAAAGGCGGCGCGGCGGTCATTATCCTCGGGCCGGGCGTCGGCGCTGGCGATAAACATGCGCAGCACCGCCTCGGGCAGGTAGCCCGCATGCTTGGCGGCGGCCAAGTGGAGCCGCACATATCCGCCGCCGATATCTTCTGCCAGGGGGATATCCGCGGCGGGTGTGTGTTCCCATTCGCGGATCAGGTAGGAGAGACAGGAGCTATGATCCGTAATCAAATGACCGCAGCCAAAAGCTTGTTGGTACAACAACTTGACTGCGTCTTGCAGTTGCATTTTGGGATAGGTCGCGAAATGATGCAATAGTATGTCATCGCACATTGGCCACACACTCTTTCGTAGCGGTGCTTGATAGCACTTTGCGAGTAATATTGTAGCCCTGCGTGCCGCCAAAATCAACACCAGAGCAATGCTTAAATAAGGTTTCATTTTTTCATAAACATGTCGAAATATGCAGAAAATATGCAATGTCGAAAAAAGGCGAAAAATGTGCTTGACTTGAGTCCGCTCACGCATATAATAAAGTTAGAGGACAAGCGTATGGGCGCATTTTTTGCGTACCAGCGGGTGGTTCATCGCATAACCGTGCGTGACGTGGGTGAGGGCCGGCGTGGCGCTGTACACAGAGCAGAGGGGTACGCCCCTGCATCGCTTGTGGTTCACTGGACAGGAAGGAGGGACCGGGTTCTGCCTCGGGAGTGGATTGCGATCGTAGAGAAGAGGAGGAATCTTTGTGAAGTTCGGTGCAAAACAATGGCTCTGTATAGCTCTTATTCTGGTGTTGGTCGGTTCCATCGTGGGCGCGGTGGCGCATACCAGCGGTGGCGCGGTAAAGGTGCAATCCGTCAGCTTCGTGACCGAGGATGGCATTGTGCTCCACGCCCTGCTTTATACACCCAAGACAGCGACAAATACCGCCCCTGCCCCCGCCATCGTGGCCAGTCACGGCTACAACAACACGGCGGAAGTCCAAGATATGAACGCCATCGAGCTTTCCCGTCGCGGGTACGTGGTATTGGCCATTGATGCCTATGCGCACGGCGAATCGGGCATTAACAGCGAGAATATGGATCATAACGGCATCGTGCCCGACATGGGCGGCTATGCCGCCCTGCAATATGTGTCCAGGCTGCCCTTTGTAGACAAGGATAACATCGGCATGGTCGGCCACTCCTTGGGTTGCGCCGTGATTCAGGGCGCTGCGTTGCGGGCCTTTAAGACCCAGGAAGGCGGCAGCGATGTGGCGGTGCCTAAGGCGCTGCTGTTGACCAGTAACGCTTTTGCCACCAATGCCGACGTAACGGAGCTGACCTATGCCAAATACCCGGTCAACGTGGCGGATCTGTTTGGCCAGTACGACGAGTGGGCCGAGAACATGTGGATCACCGTCAAAAAGGGCAGCGAGATCAACGTCACGCCCAAGGCCATTGCGGGCATGGGCTTCTCCGGTGCCAAGTTTGGTTCTTACTACAACTTTGGCGTGGACACCGAACTGACCCGGGAGCAGGCCATCGAGGCAGCGAATGCCCGTACCCTGCGCGTGCTGTATCAGCCGGCCGTTGACCATCCCCGGGTGCATTTCTCCGTCGCGGCGGAAAAGTTTGTTCTGGACTACTTTGACATTACCCTCAAGGCTGGCAAGGAGACCCTGGCCGTCGGCAATCAGACTTGGTATTGGAAGGAGATCGGCACCGGCGTTGCCATGGCGGGCTTCTTCATCTTCCTGGTCGCCTTTGGTCTGACACTGCTGAAGGTGCCGTACTTTGCCACCATCGTGCAGCCCGAGCCCGTTGCCCCCACCGTGGTCACCGATAAAAAGAGCAAGCTGACCTATTGGGGCATCTACCTGGCCTGCCTGCTGCCCGCGCCGCTGCTGTTTTTCTGGTTTGTGGGCTACCCCATCGACATACTGAACATGGGGCGTACCGTGCCGCAGCTATTGGTCGCGAACAATTACTTCCAAATGCCGGCCATCAACGGCGTGGTGCTGATGAATGTGGTGGTGGGCCTGTTGATGCTGGGTGTGTTCACGCTCACCTACAAGCTCATCATGCAAAAGAACGGCGTCACCTTTGCCAACCTGGGGGTCAAGGTCAGCGGTCAGACCCTGCTGAAATCCCTGATGCTGGCGGTGATCACCTTCCTGGCTGGGTACATGCTGCTGGTGCTGGCTGATTATTTCTTTATGACCGACTTCCGCTTCTGGGTGTTCAGCGTCAAGACCATCAGCGCCATGAAGTTCGGTATCCTGCTCAAGTACCTGCCCTTCTATGCCTTCTTCTTTATCGTCACCGCGCTGACGCTCAACTCCTTCACCCGCATCCGTGGCGAGAAAGAATGGAAGAACATCCTGCTGATGATCGGCGCCAGCATCGGCGGCCTGGCCGTCTTTACGCTGCTGGACTACGCTTGCCTAAAGATCACCGGCATCAAGATGTTCCCTTACATTCCCTACCCGGCCAACACCACCAGCGCGCTGGCGGGCCTGTTTGTATGGAACCTGCTGTTCATCCTGCCCATCGCCGCGGTGATCACCCGCATCTTCTTTAAGAAGACCGGATCCATCTGGGTGGGCGCCTTCATGAACTCCTTGATGGTGACGCTGTTCGCTATCTCCAATACCGTCATCGCGCAAGGCATGTTCTAACCTGCTATTGGCACACAAAGAGCCGCTGAACTCAGCGGCTCTTCTTGTATCGCGCGTGCATTTGTGCTATGCTATACACCATGGGAAAATATGTTTTGCTGGGAGAGATAGCATGTTAGTCAACGCAACGGAGATGCTGCAAAAGGCAA
Organism: Eubacteriales bacterium; assembly: GCA_031555125.1. Lineage (GTDB taxonomy): Bacteria > Bacillota > Clostridia > Christensenellales > Aristaeellaceae > WQXF01. The sequence continues at coordinate 7,163 of JAVBUS010000075.1, forward strand.
AGGAAGGCCATTATGCGGTGGGTCAGTTTAACATCAACAACCTGGAATGGACCAAAGCGGTGCTTACCACAGCCCAAGAGTTGAACAGTCCGGTAATCCTTGGTGTGTCCGAAGGTGCAGGCAAGTACATGACCGGCTTTAAGACGGTTGTGGCCATGGTCAAGGCCATGGTCGAGAGCCTCGGCATTACGGTGCCTGTTGCGCTGCATCTTGACCACGGCTCCTATGAAGGCTGCATGAAGTGTGTCGAGGCGGGCTTTACCTCCATCATGTTTGACGGCAGCCATTTTGCCATTGACGAGAATATTGCCAAAACGACGGAGCTCGTCGGCATTGCGCATAAGAACGGCATGTCTATTGAAGCCGAGGTGGGCAGCATCGGCGGCGAAGAGGACGGTGTCATCGGCGCGGGCGAGATTGCGGATGTGGCCGAATGCGCGAAGATCGCAAGCCTGGGCATCGATTTCCTGGCTGCGGGCATCGGCAACATTCATGGCGTGTATCCTGCCAACTGGAAGGGTCTCGACTTCGGCACGCTGGAAAAAATCCATGAAAAAGCCGGTCTTCCCCTGGTCCTGCACGGTGGCACGGGCATTCCGGACGACATGGTGAAGCGGGCGATCAGCCTTGGTGTGTCCAAGATCAACGTGAACACCGAATGCCAGCTCACTTTTGCCGCAGCAACACGGGAATATGTGGAGGCGGGCAAGGATAAGGAAGGCAAGGGCTTTGACCCCCGCAAGCTCCTTGCGCCCGGCGTGAAGGCGATCCAACAGACCGTCAAAGAGAAGATGGAACTGTTCGGCTCCGTTGGCAAGGCGTAATACTAAATCCAAATAGATGTACGCCGAGATCCAGCGGATAATTTACCGGCAGGTGTTGTCGCGCCTCGGTCAACGTAGCTGCCGGCTACGTCTCCCTCGGGCTCCTAGCCAGCCGAAAAAATCTCTCGCTAGCTCTTCGGCGAAATCTAATTGGAATTAGTATAAGTCGCAATCCGTCAAAATCGCCGGTCTGTGTTGTCGGCGCTGCGCCTGCCTTGGCGGCGTACCGTGCAAGCCCTTTGTGGACGGGCCTGCGCCTTCCCGGCATCGGACATTTTCGACAGATTGACATTGGCTGGAACATGGACGGGCGGTCGTACGCAGCGTGTAGCTCCCCTTTTGAAACACGACCTAATCTTGCGACAAAAAGCGAGCCATGTCGATATGACAAGGCTCGTTTTTTCAATTCGCGGGGCATCGCTACCGCGGCAGCCCCTCTGCATGAATGTTTTAGGGTTTTGCCGCCCAAATCACCGCCCGGCGATGGTCGGCATCGAATGGGTGTAGTTGGTGGCTGCCATAGAGACGCTCCACTGTTAACCCGGTCTCATACAGCCAACTGACAACTTGCTCCAGCGTGGGCATGTGTTTGTCCCTGCTGACGATTTTATTGAACGGTTCGCCCTGCTTGGGCGTGATTTCGAAGCGCCGTTTGTTGTTGCGCGTCTTGTGCGACCGGTGGTCATACTCGCCACCCATTACAATGAACTTGCCATAAGTGCCCCGGTCATCGGTACCCTCGAAGCAAACCCATTCGCTGTTGTTTGCGGACGTATCGGACCGGCTGACACAGTCGAAGTCCAGGTATAGATGGCCACCAGGCCGCAGGCATGCTTGCGCCTTGCGAAGGAACTGCCGCTGTGCCTCCTCGTAATCGCCGTCACAGACGATGTTGATGAGCAGATTCCCTGCCAGCACGACGACATCATAGTCCGTGCCCCAATCCTGCGCCAAAGCGTCGGCTTGGTAACAAGTCAGGTTGGGGAGGACCTCGGCCTTTTGCTGTGCGTGTCGCAGCATGGCCGCGTTCACATCGAATCCCGTGACATTGTGTCCGGCCAAGGCCAGGGGCACACAGATGCGTCCGCCACCGCAAGCGACTTCCAAGATGCGCCGGGGCTCCGGTCCCAGGATACTAAGCAGACAGATAACATCCTCGGTTTGGGTTTCGCTGTGCTCGTAGATATAGGCATCCCAGTAGTCCAAGATTTCCTGTTGTTCCAGGTTGATTTGCATATACTGCCTCCGTGCTGCGGAGGGCTACTGTAAGGGCACCCTCCTGATTGTGTGGGAAGTGATTGATACTGTTTCACGCATATGTGATGACCTCCTTTAGTGGGTGATTCTTTGTCCCCCTGCTAGGGCGTGTTTTAAAACTCCGGATGCGCAATTTCCGGCGGTTTTTCCGCCATATCGGCGTCGTTCTGCACTTGGCGTACCTCCAGTACGCCGCGTTCCGCTTCCTTGATCTGGTGCAAAATCCTTGGAACTTGCACTTCCTTCCCTTTTGAAACACGGCCTAGTACAGGTCGAGCGTAGCAGAAATACCGCAGGTAGTCAATGCTGTTGCGCAATAAATATCCAGGGGTTGCGCAAAAAGTATTGCAGCGTGACCATGTCCCTATGCTATAATAACCCGATACATCAACGAAGGAGGACTCCTGCCCCATGACCGAATCAAAGATCGCGAACCCCGCGCCCCTTGGCCTGCTTGGCTTTGGTATGACCACCGTGCTGCTCAATCTGCATAATGCCGGTATCATCCCGCTCTCCGTGGTCATCATCGCCATGGGCTTTGCGTTGGGCGGCGCGGCCCAGATCATCGCAGGTATCCTGGAGTTCAAAAAAGACAACGTGTTCGGGGCGACGGCCTTTACTGCCTACGGTTTTTTCTGGTGGTCGCTCATCTTCATCTGGTGCAATCCCTTTGCCAGCACCGCCGCCGATCCGGTGTCCATGGGGTATTATCTGCTGTTGTGGGGCGTTTTCACCCTATTTATGTCGGTGTGCACCTTCAGGCACAACCGCGCCACCCGAGTGGTGTTCTTTTCACTGACGGCGCTGTTTCTGCTGCTGAGCATCAGCGACTTTACGGGTAGCGAGGCCATTCACACCATCGCCGGGTATGTGGGTATCTTCTGCGGCTCCGCTGCGATCTACACCGCCATGGCCCAAGTGGTCAACCAAGAGTTTGGCAAGTCTGTGATGCCCCTGGGTGCGCCCAAGAGGAAATAATGTCACCCAGGCAAAAGTGGCCGAAAAGCCTCTTGGGCGCCGAAAGGCATGCTCAAGAGGCTTTTTTGCACATACGCGTCAACAACCGATTTGTAGGACGCCCAGACCGGCATGGGCACTCGTTTTTCACGGCCCGCGTGCAGAACTTCATACTATCCCGCGATCCGCTCCGGAAGCCCTTGTTTCATGTCAACGCGTTGCGCCAGGAAATGATACACGATACCCCACACGCGCTCCGGCAGGATACAAGTGGGCTTGCCGCTATCCGCCCGGTCCCGCGGCTTTGTGCATAAAGGTGTCTGTTTTCCTATCCGTAACCGAGGGCTCACAACCGTGTTGCGGCGGAGCGAGTTGCGGCGATTTGCGTTCGCTCTGGGGAGGGAACGGATAGACAACGAAACCGCCGTATGACAGGCGGTTTCGTCGTGCCGAGTTCTTGCGCCCCTAAATAGGCGGCTGCCTCAACCGATGAGACGGGGCTAAGGGTTCATATCCGTTTTGTCTTCCGTGATCGGCGGGATTTCGTCGACCGGGGTGCGACAACACGCGATTTTGCATGGTCTAGAGCAACAACACCAGCGCCAAACGATCATGATGAAGAGGAAAAGAAACGCTGTCGTCAGCGCGAGGAGGAGGCCCATTCGCGAAAGTTTGGTTTCGCTCCATCCGGGTTCGCCGGCATTGGTTTCATTGCCCGAAGCGCCGTAGTACCCGTAGGAGGTTCGCTCGAGGAGTCCGCATACGTCGGTCACATGCACGTTTATATGCGTTCGACCGTAGCGTACGATATCTTCTTCTGTTTTTACGCTGGCAGGCTTGCTGGTGGGATCGTAGGCCGCGTGGACCGTTCCCGTCGCGTCGATAAAGGAGAACTGCGGGACTGCCGTTTCGTCCAACGTACCGGTGATGTCGAACACGCCGGCAGCTACGCTGTTTTCAATATAGACACCGAAATAGATGGGCGGTGAATCGTACGCGCTAGCGCCATACAGGTTTCCGACCCATAGCGAAGTGTTCGTGGCCCCTGTATACACCGCCTTTGTCAGGTCGATGGAGATGGTTCCGTCGTAACGACACCGGATAAATTTGCTGGCATACACCCCGTTGGACCAGGCCAGATCGTCGGATTCCGCCGTAATCTGGCAAGCGATCCCGCCGACAATGTTGTAGCGGTCAAACGAGATATCCGTCAAAGTCAGGTCTACAGAACTGTCGACTTGCTCAAAAACGCAGTTTGAAGCCGCCCAAACCAATCCGCCCATCTGATACGAGCGCTTTGTGATGGCGCCGTCCACAGAAATGTTCGAAAAGGTCGAGTCGGTCGCGTAATAGGCGAGCGTGGTCCGCAGCTCGATGCCGCTCACGTGGATTTGCATAAACTCAAATCGTGCGTCCGTGACGTAGCGGAAGATGCTGTACCCTTCGCCGTCCCAATCTACGGTAATTGAGTGGCCCATGCCGTTGAGTGTGCCGCTGAAGGGCATTGTGCTGTCGGGCGCGATAGGGATCCAAGTGGCATCCAGAGAGATGTTTCCGGATAAAACATAATCCCCATCCAGTGGATATTGGGGATCCGTCCCGATTTTCGCAAGCTCATTGGCGTTGGAAATGGGAATCGCCGGAGCTGCATTGGCGGCGCTTGCGCTGCTTAACAAGAAAATCAAGGTCAGCGCAGCAAGCGCGAGCCACAGAGCAAACATTTTTTTCATCTTTCTTTGGCTCCTTTTTCATCAGTTGGCCATTCTGCTTTTTGAATAGGGCGCCCATATATCATACAGCGGTGCGAAGAGCATGTGCGCGGCGCAAGCTTGGCCCCGTTTCCGCCAAGATGCCGCTCTGACCTCCGGTGGTTCCCGATAGGCTTATGCCAGCCCGTTCGTTGTCGGCGACACGTTCGTGCG
>JAVBUS010000088.1:0-3558 GCA_031555125.1 Eubacteriales bacterium
AGGCGCAAATCAGTCCGCACTTTCTGTTTAACACGCTGCAGTCGGTGTACTGGATGAGCTATGAGTTGACAGGCGGGCAAAACGACGTCAGCCGCACGCTGGAGAATATGTCCGGTATTTTGGATTACAGCATGAGCGCCAAAGATGAACTGATACCACTTTCCCAAGAGCTGATGCACACCCGCGCCTACATCGATATCCAGCAATTGCGCTATAAGGGGCGCATTCATGTTGCATGGGAGATCGACCCGGCTGCCGAAACCCACCACACCATCAAGCTACTGCTGCAACCGCTCATCGAAAACGCCATCATGCACGGCATGCATTGGGAGGGCGACCGTCCGCTGCACATCCTGGTGCGCATCGCCTGCCTGCCGGATCACTTGGCGCTGTTGGTGCAGGACGATGGGCGCGGCATCGAACCCGAAGAGTTGGAGACCATCCGCAGTCGCCTGGGCGCTCAAAGCGACGAAGGCCATATCGGCATCTATAGCTGTAACCGTCGGCTGTGCCTGGCCTTCGGTTCAGAGTATGCGCTACACATCGAAAGCACCGTGCAAAAGGGTACCAGCGTCCACGTCCGGTTGCCCAAGATCCAGTGATCCCATATATTACTACCGGTTTTGCGCGGGGAATTCTCCATCCTGTTTCGTTGTATATCCGGCAGCATACGGTCACGATGCGCCAATCGAAAGAGGAGGTATCATCCCTATGAAAAACTCCAACCGCCCGGGCTCCCTGTACAAAAGATGCCTGCTCCTGCTGCTTGCCTGCAGCATTCTGCTTCTGCCCCTGGTCTCTGCCCATGCCGAAACCTGCCCTACCGCCAACGCGACGGTGCACGGCGTGAACGGTTTTGGCAACATGCGCGCCCTAGCCGACACGGAGTCCGCCAAGGTTGCCACGCTGTCCAATGGTGCCCGCGTCTATGCTAAGCCCGCCGTGAAGGGTTGGTATTTTGTGGAGGTCGGCTCCGTCAAAGGCTATAGGGCCGATTAGCAGATCCGCATGGATAAGACCGTCACGGTCACCACGCTGAACGTACGCACCAACGGCAGCAACCTGAACGTGCGCCAAGCACCCGCCACCAGCGCCAAGGTAATCACCAGCCTGAAAAACGGCGCCTCCGTCACCGTGCTGGAAAAGAGCGGCGTTTGGTCCCTGATCCAGGCCGGTACCGTGAAGGGCTACGTGATGTCCAAGTACCTGACCGATGCCCCCGTCGTCATCCCCGCGCCGGTGGCCACTGCCGGTGTGGTGGCCAATCTGCGGACCGGCGTGGGTGTGTACCTGCGTGAGCAGCCCAGCACCAACGCCAAGATTCTGGGCCGGTTTGTGAACGGTCAGTCCGTGTATCTCCTGGGTGAGGCCAAGGGCTTTTACAAGGTGAATGTCGCCGGTCTCATCGGTTACATCAGCAAGACCTATGTCAAGCCCATCTTGGTCGTCAATCCCAGCCCGGCTGTCCCGCCCATCGCCGAGTAACACATTCTGCACAGAAAAGGACTGCTGCGCTAGCTTTCGCTGGCGAGCAGTCCCTTTTTTTATATGAAAACAACCTTTTCCCGCGCTTATACTATTAGCCGTCGTACCGTAGCGCCTGGATGGGTTGGAGCACCGATGCCTTGTTGGCCGGATACAGGCCGAAGATGACACCGATGGCAATGGCGAATCCTAAGGAGAACTGCGCCACCGACCCTGACAGAACCAGCGTCATGGACATCACCTTGCTTAGCACCCCGTTGAGGCCGATGGACAGGCCTAAGCCGAGGATGCCGCCCAACAAGCTGATCACCAGCGCCTCGATCAGGAACTGGAGCAGGATGTCCCAGCGGCCCGCGCCGATGGCCTTGCGGATGCCGATCTCCCGAGTGCGCTCCGATACCGATACCAGCATGATGTTCATAATGCCGATACCGCCCACCAGCAAGCTGATCCCGGCGATGCCCGCCAGCATCAAGGTAAGGGTCTGGGTGGTGGAGGTCAGGGACTCCAGCATCTGGGTCTGGTTAAACACCGAGTAGGCATCCGTGTCCTGCTTGAACTTGCCGCTTAAGTAACTCTCGAGGGTGGCTTGCGCCTGGTTGACCACACCAGAGGACTCTGCCGACGCATAAAAGGTGGAGATGCCTTTGCTGCTGTACAGGCGCTCCGCCAGGGTAAAGGGGATCAGGATGCGGCTATCGCCGGATCCCGCCATGCTGGATCCCTTTTCTTCCAGCACGCCCACGATGGAAAAGGTGTAGCCTTCCAGCGATAGGGTCTCCCCCACCACGTCCCGCTGCCCAAACAGCTCGTCGGCCACCTCCACGCCCACCACCGCCACGTAGGTGCGGTTGTCTAGATCCGCCTGCTTCAAAAATCTCCCTTTGGCCACATGGATGTTACGGACGTCGTCATAGCCTTCCACGGTGCCTTCCACCGTGGCGGAAAAGGTGTTGCTGCCCGCCTTGGCCGTGGCGGATTGACTGACCACCGGCACCAGCTTATCCAGCCCGCCTTCGCCCTCCAGCGCGGTCAGTTCCGGCAGCGTCACGGCGATGGAGGATGCGCGGTATCCACGGATATTGACGGTGAGCAGGTTGGTACCCATGCTCTCGATAGAGGAGGTCACCTGGCTGGTGGTGCCCTGAGCAATGGATGTCAGCACCCCAACCGCCATGACGCCAATGACGATACCCAACACCGTTAGGAAAGAGCGCATTTTGTTGCCCATAATGGCCTTGAGCGCCATGCGCAGGGATTGCTGAATCATGCCACGCCCCTCCTTCCGGTATCCTCGCTGATGACGCCGTCCATGATGCGGATCTGCCGGTGCGCCCGTTGCGCCACGCTATCATCGTGGGTGATGAGCACGATGGTATGCCCCTGGGCGTGCAGTTCTTCGAACAAGGCCATGATCTCCTGCCCGGTGCGACTGTCCAGGTTGCCCGTGGGTTCGTCGCCCAGCAGGATGGCGGGCTTGGAGCCCAGCGCCCGGGCAATGGCCACACGCTGTTGCTGGCCACCGGATAACTCGCTTGGGCGATGCCCCATACGCCCTTCCAGTCCCACCCTGGTCAGGGCTTCCTCCACTTGCCGTTTGCGGGCCTGGCCGTTCATGCGCTGATAGATCAGCGGAAGCTCCACATTCTCATATGCCGTCAGCTTGGGCAGCAGGTTGAAGGATTGAAAGATGAACCCGATCTTTTCGTTGCGCACATGGGCCAGTCGGGATTGCGGATAGGTTTCGATCCCCTGGCCATCCAGCCGATAGATCCCCGAGTCGGCTTGATCCAGGCAACCGATGATGTTCATCAGGGTGGATTTTCCGCTGCCGGAGGGGCCGATGATGGTCGCGTATTCTCCCGCCGCGATGTCAATGGACACGCCGTCCAGCGCCTTGACCACTTCGTCGCCCATACGGTAGTGCTTGATAATATTCTCCATATAAATCATGGGGTGCGCCTCCTTTCTGTCGATACCACCCGTTATTGGGGCGGGCCCTGCATGCCGCCGGAGTTGCCGGGACGCTCTCCCCCGCTCATACCACCCATCGCACCCATGCCGCCCATGCCG
>JAVBUS010000269.1:0-5506 GCA_031555125.1 Eubacteriales bacterium
TGCTGATGCGCAACTACTTCCTCTCTGTACCCGAGTCCTTGGCGGAGTCGGGCCGGATCGACAACGCGGGGGAGATGCGCATCTTCACCAGCATCTACCTGCCTCTGTCGCTGCCGGGGTTAGCGTCCATCACCTTCCTGGAGTTCATCGCAAAGTGGAACGCCCTGATGATCCCCCTCATTATCATCACCGATTCCAAGCTGTACACCTTGCCCATCGTCCTCAAAATGTTGACCGCGGGCAACGATGGCACATCGGGCATGACCTACATTGCGCCCAACGCGCAGATGGCGGCCATCGTGATCACGGTGCTGCCCCTGGTGCTGCTATATACGCTGGCGCAGCGCTTTTTGATCGGTGGCCTGACCATTGGTGCTGCCAAAGGATAATCTTTACGATTTGCGAGGAGCGATACGATGGAACTGTTTGGTACACCGCGCACAGACGTGCAGCACTTTACCCGGCGGATCGATCACAGCGAGCAGCGGCAATACCTGCGTGTACCCTTTACGGTACATCCCCACGTGGATACCCTGACCATTGAGTACGGGTATACCCGACACCGCATGCTCGAAGCCGGCGCGGGCATCACCTTGCGCAACGAGGTCAACATCGTGGATCTGGCCCTGGAGTATCCCACCCTGACCCTGGTGGGCGCGTCGGTATCCTAAAAACGGCAGGTGGTGCTCCACGCCAATCATGCCACGCCGGGGTATCGCCCCGGGGACATTGTGCCAGGGCAGTGGCAGTTGGTGCTGGGGGCTTATCTGATCGAGGCCGAAGGTTGCCCCGTGGAAATCACCATCCGCCAGACTTTTAAGACCCCTTGCCTGTTGGTGGGGGATTGCCACGTACACACCGAGCACTCCGACGGCTGGTATCCTGTGGAGGCGCTGCTGGATCGTGCGCGTCAGGATAAGCTGGACTTTATCTTTGTCACCGATCATAATTGCATGACCTCCAATGCCCTGCTGCGGTCGGATCCGACTCTGACGGTGCTGCCCGGCGTGGAGATGACCTATTACGACGGTCACTATAACCTGTTCGGCTTGCCACGGCCTGTGGCCACCAACACCGCCAATGGCCGGGACGAGGTGCTGGCCATCATGCGCGAGGGGAAAAAAAACGGGGCGCTGGCCTCCCTGAACCATCCCACCTGCAACAACTGCGGGTGGAAGTATGGCTTCGATGCGGATGTGCCCGCCGATCTCATCGAGATCTGGAACGGCCCGTTTACGCCCCAGAACGCCGCGGCGGTGCAGCTGTGGCATGAGCACCTGTGCCGGGGGCGCCGTTGGCCGGCCATCGGCGGGTCCGACTGCCATCACGCGGAGCTGTTCCGGATCGTGGCCACCCCGGCTACCTTCTTGTACGCCGCCTCCAATGCGCCCCAGGATATCCTGGACGCCATGGCCGGAGGGCACGCCTTTGTGGGCATGCAGCCCAACGCCCCAAGGATTCATATGGCCATGGGTGATGCGCGGATGGGCGAGGTATGTGCCCAATCCGGGCAAGCGCTGCAGTTGACCCTGGGCGGCTTGTCCGACGGGGACGAAGTGCGGCTCATCGATGCCACCGGCGTGGTCTGGCGTCAGGCCCCAGGCCGCTGTCATCGTTACGAGGCGGCCTATGGCGGACCGGCCAGCAAGTTCCTGCGGGTGGAGATCTGGCGGGAACTGCCCGGCATCGGCAAAACCCTGGCCAGCATCGGCAACCCCATCTATATGGCATAGAAAGGCGGCTTTGCCGTTAGGCGCAGTATGAATATCCGCAAGGTACACATGGTGTACAAGACCCATTTGGACATTGGCTTTACCGATCTGGCCGCCCATGTGATGGCCAGGTACCTGGACGTGTATATTCCTGCGGCCTTGGATACCGCGGAACGCATGCGGGCGGAGGGCGGTCCACGGTTTGTGTGGACCCTGGGCGCTTATGCCATCGACTTGGCGCTGCGCACCTATACGGGGGAGCGGCATCATCGGTTGGTGCAGGCGGTGCGGGATCGGGAGATCGCCTATCACGCCATGCCGTACACCATCCATTCGGAGTTGTGCGACCAGGCGCTGTTCGATGCCGGACTGGACATTGCCGCAAGGCTGGACGCGCAGTTTGGCAAACACACCGTGGCGGCGAAAATGTCGGATGTGCCGGGACATACCCGGGGCATCGTGGGGGCATTGGCCCGGCGCGGCATTCTGTTTTTGCACATCGGCATCAACGATGTGGCGTGCATGGCGCAGTTGCCCCCGGTGTTCCGCTGGGTAGACCATAAGGGCCGTAGCGTGTTGGTCAACTACACCCGTGGATACGGCGGCATTGTGACGGTGCCGGGCTGTGATGAGGCGCTGTGCATGCAAAACGGTGCGGACAATGCCGGCCCGCCGTCCCGGGAGCAAGTACGGGCCGACTTTGACAAGATGCAGGCCCTGTACCCCCAAGCAGAGGTATGCGCCTCCACCCTGGACGATTTCGCCCGGGCCATCGCGGATTGCGAACTGCCGGAGATCCGTGGGGAGATCGGCGATACGTGGATCCACGGCGTGGGCTGCGATCCCCGCAAGACCCAGATGATCCGGGCGCTGACCCGACTCAATGCCGCATGGGATGCAAGGGGTGCTTGGGCAGCCCATGACCAGGCGGATACCCACGGGCGCACCCCCCGTCAGCGCTTTTTGGAACAGCTTTTGCTGGTGTGCGAACACACCTGGGGGTTGGACGCAAAAAAGTTTTTGACGGACTTTTCCCACTGGTCCCGCCTGGATTTTGCTGCGCTGCGGGCCCGCGATGTGCTGCTGGCCGAGGATGGCGATGTGGACGGCTATCACAGCATGTACGCCTTTGCGCATCACGAGTTCCACAAACTGCATCCCCAGGGCGTCACTTGGGAGACCCGCACGGTGCAGGGTTTCGAAGCATCCCACGCGGAGCAGCGTGCCTACATCGACGCCGCGGTGGCGGACCTGCCGGAGCCCCTGCGGGCAGAAGCCGAGGCGGCACTGGATGTACCCCTTTGGCCTGTGCCTGGCCAGGGGAGCGAGCCGGAGCAGTTGCCCGGGGACACCGGGGTGGCCTTGGGCCAGGAGCCCTATGGTTGGGTTGCCTTGCCGGTGTATCAGGAAGTGGGTGTGGATACCTACGCCCGCCTGATGACGGACTATTTGGAGCATGTGGCGGAGAATATGGACTGGGCGGTGCCGGACAACGGAAAGCCCGGCCTGGAGCGTGGCGACGCCCCCCAGACGGATCGCCTCCATCGGCCCAGGTTGGCGCAAGTGTGGCGGCAGGGCGAGCGGGCAACGTGGCAGGGCACCTTTGACGATGCGCCGGTAAATCTGGCGGGCTGCCCCCGTCAGGTGGCCATGGCCATCGAGCGCCAGGGTGAGGATCGTGCGTTGATGACGGTGGCTTGGCGCGGAAAGGCGGCCAATCGCAAGCCGGAAGCGTTGTATTGGCCCTTCCATGTGCCCGGTGCCACGGGTTTGTTGCTGCACAAGGTGGGGGAATGGGTTGACGTGAAGGACTGCGTGCCCAGGGGGAATGCCCGTGTGCACGGGGTACAGGGCGTGGTTTTTGTGCGGGCGGCGGATTGTGTCCGCGTGACGCCGCTAGACACGCCGTTGGTGGCCGTGGGCGCCCCTGCGCTACTGGATTTTGATCCGGCACAGGACGTGTCACAGGTGTATTTTGCGCTGTATAACAACCTGTGGGGCACCAACTTTAAGATGTGGTATGACGAGGACTTCACCTGCCGGTTCTTGGTGGAGCGGCTGCCGCTGACGCACATATAAGCGCACTAGGGCGGTCGCGCATATCCAGTGGCTGATACTGCCCCTCATATGCTTGGACGCATATCACGCGGATTTATTGCGCGAAATCAAACGAGGAATCGTATGACAAGCGAAAATGCTTTTTCCATGCATGCTGTGAACGGTAAGCTTGTATCACGGCATTCTTTCTTGTATAGTAAGCAGAGCATCACAAAAGGAGCGTGCCGCCATGACGGAGCTGCCCAATCAACGCATCCGTGCCATCGCACCGGAACTGGACCCCCTCCGCATGGGCATGGGCTGGACAGCCGAGGATTTGGAAAAGCCCAGCGTGCTCATCGAAAGCACCTTTGGCGATAGCCACCCAGGCAGTGCCCATCTGCTGGAGTTGGTGCAGGAAGCCGCGCACGGGGTAACGGAGGGTGGCGGCAAGGCGGCGCGATACTTTGCCACAGACATTTGCGACGGCATGGCCCAGGGTCATGACGGAATCAACTTCTCCCTGGCATCCCGGGAGACCATCTGCAACCTGATCGAAATCCACGGCAGCGCCACCCCCTTTGATGCCGGGGTGTTTATCGCCAGCTGTGACAAAGGGCTGCCCGCCAACCTGATGGCCGTGGGCAGGCTCAACCTGCCCTCGGTGGTGGTCACCGGCGGTGTCATGCAACCCGGTCCCGACCTGCTGACGCTGGAACAGATCGGTATGTACAGCGCCCGCTGCCATCGCGGCGAGATCACTAGGGAACAACTTACCTATTATAAGCACCATGCCTGCCCTTCCTGCGGGGCCTGCTCCTTTATGGGCACGGCGGGCACCATGCAGGTGTTGGCGGAAGCGTTGGGTCTGATGCTGCCGGGCAGTGCGCTGTTGCCTGCCACCTCTCCTGCCCTCCGCGAGTTTGCGCTGGCGGCGGGACGGCGTGCTGCGGAGATGGCGCGATTGGGCGTCCGCGCCCGGGACATCGTCACCCAGGCCTCCTTCGAAAACGCCATCATGGTCCATGCGGCCATTTCCGGCTCCACCAACGCGCTGATGCACCTGCCGGCCATCTCCCGGGAGTTTGGCGTCGCCATCGATGGTCGTACCTTCGACCGCATGCATCGCGGGGCACACTACCTGGCGGATGTGCGGCCCTCGGGACGCTGGCCCGCATCCTATTTCCACTACGCGGGTGGGGTGCCGCGGGTGATGCAGGAGATCCGGAGCATGCTCCATCTGGATGCCCGCACCGTCACCGGAAAAACCCTGGGCGAAAACCTGGACGAGCTGCTGGGCAACGGGTACTATGACCGCTGTGATACGCTGCTGAAGTCCACCGGACTGACGCGCACCGATGTGATCCGGGATTTTGACAATCCCCTGGGCCGAGATGGCACCATCGCCATTCTGTACGGGAACCTAGCCCCGGACGGCGCGGTGATCAAGCATGCCGCCGCCCCCAAGGAGATGTTCCGGGCGACATTGCGTGCCCGCCCCTTTGATAGCGAGGAGGACGCTATCGCCGCCATACTGGCAGGGAACATTCGCCCCGGGGATGCGGTATTCATCCGCTATGAAGGGCCCAAGGGCAGCGGCATGCCGGAAATGTTTTATACCGGGGAGGCCATCTGTTCCGACCCGGCCTTGGCCCAATCCGTGGCCCTGATCACCGACGGCCGGTTCTCCGGCGCGTCCAAGGGTCCGGTGATCGGTCACGTGTCCCCGGAGGCCGCCGAGGGCGGTCCCATCGCCT
>JAVBUS010000154.1:0-2731 GCA_031555125.1 Eubacteriales bacterium
AGCGGCAAAATCACCGTGGACGGTGTGGACATTCGGGACATTCGCATGGACTTTTTGCGCAGCCAGATCGGCATCGTACAACAGGATGTGTTCCTGTTCGCGGGCAGCATCCTGGATAACATCCGTTACGGACGCATTGACGCCACCATGGAGGAGGTCGTGGAAGCGGCCAAGCGGGCGGAGATCCACGAGGATATTTTGGCCATGACCAACGGATATGACACCCTGGTGGGCGAGCGTGGGGTGCTGCTCTCCGGCGGGCAGAAGCAACGGGTGTCCATCGCCCGTATCTTCCTTAAAAATCCGCGCATTCTAATCCTGGACGAGGCTACCAGCGCCCTGGATACCGGCACGGAGCTGAAGATTCAGCAGGCCTTTGACGAGCTGGCCAAGGGCCGCACGACGTTGGTCATCGCCCATCGCCTGTCCACCATCAAAAACGCCGACGAGATCGCCGTGATCGGTGAGGCAGGTATCCTGGAACAGGGTACCCATACGGAGTTGCTGGCCAAGCAAGGTGCCTACGAGCAACTGTATAACGTGCAGTTCGCGTGGAACAACAAAGGGTAAGGAGTGCATCCATGAAGCGAGACAACCGGTGGCGCGCCTGGCTGCCTTGGTTGGCCGTCTTGGCTTGGTATGGGCTGATCTTCTGGTTTTCCAGCCAGAATGGCGACGCGTCCCAGGCCCAGAGCGACCGGGTGGCGGCCATCACGCGCACCGATGGAGAGTGGTTCCCGGTGCGCAAGCAGGCCCATATGGGGTTGTATTTTGTGCTGGGGGCGCTGGTGTGTATCGCTTGGCGGTTGTATGGACTGACCGGGTGGAAGCTGGCGGGGTACACGCTGGTTACCTGCGCGGCCCTGGGCGGGCTGGATGAGCTGCATCAACTGTTTGTGGCGGAGCGTTCGGCACAGGTAGCGGACGTGGCCATCGATACGGCGGGCAGCGCCTTGGGCATGTTGGGGACGATGATCGTTGACCGTCGGTGGCGACGACGGGGCACCAAGGGATAAGCAAAGACCCGATACACGCACGCGTGGCATCGGGTCTTTTTTGTTGGGTGTGGGCGCTTACTGCGTTCCGCCATCCACTTCCTGGTCGGTCTCGGTGGATCCGTCTTCCTGGCCGATGACGTCGTCGGGCACGGCGTACACCGAGGGATCATCGTGACGTGAGGGCGGATTACAGGTGGCGCAAGGGGTCAGTTTTTTGTATTTGTCGGTAAACAGGTCGGCATAGGTGATGCCGGTTAGGGGCAGGAACCGATCCTTGACATAGGGGCAATTCTGATCCAGGTGATAGTTTTTGCCGCCGTCCGGATTATAGAAGACGGGCAGATCTGGATCCGGCGGGGGCAGCGAGCGGCCCTTGTCGTCCCAGACCAGCACCTTGGCGCTGCGCTTGAGGTTATCCCACAGCCAGCGCATGTTCATACCCTGGGCGTTTTTTTTGCGTTGAATGCGCACGCAGCCATGGCTGGCCTTTTGGCCCAAGTATTTTTCGAAAACTTCGTAATCCGGGGTGCCGTCAGCCATCATGCGATGGGGCACCTCGTGGAGCAGCACGCCGCCGTTGATGCGGATGGCCAGATCGCAGAGCATGTTGCCGTTGACAAACTCGCCGACCCAGCTATCGGTGAGGAATTCCCCAGCGGGGGTTTCGTTCCAGGGCTGATCTTTGGTGGGTTTCCCGGTGGAGATGAGCAGTTCGCCGGTCATTTTGCCGTCCTGGAACACGTACAGGCGCTGACTCAGCTTGTCGATGAGCAGGGCAATATGCTCGTTGGGCTTAACGGTCTTGAGCTTTTCGGTCCGGACATAGCCGCTGATCAGCTTGCCGCCGATGTTGCGCAGGGAGTTGGTGGGTGCGCCATAGCCATCGTTGGTATATGCCTCAATCAGGGACCAGCCGTTGTCCAGGGTTTCGATGACGTGGACCCCCTGAGTCTTGCAGTGGAGCTGACCGGTGAGGCTGTTCTTCGCGTCCTTTGGATCGGCATCGGTGGTGATAAGCGGATAGACGTGGGCCTTGGGATCATTGGCGTCCAGTACGGTGATCGGCTGCATCATAATCTCCCAGATGATGGCCTGATCCGCCTCGTTCCGGGGGTCCAGGTTGTCGATGTCCATCTGCCAGTAGCAGTTTTCGTGGGGATCGGGGTACTCCGACAACTGACGATCCGGGGAGGGGGTGACCTTGGGGCGCGGGGCACTGTCGGCGGTGGCTGTGGCGACGGTGCTTGTGGTGGCCGTTTCAGCGGCAGTGGCGGTCTGGGTCACCTCACCCGGCACGTCCACCACTGCGGCAAACACGAACCCGCCATCGTCGTTGGACAAGGTCAGCCGGATGGCCCATCGGCCAGCGGCAGCGGCGGCCCCAGCGATGCGGCCATCCCAGGTAAAGACGCCGCGTCCGGCCGGCACGGCGCTCTCTTGCAGCAGCGCTTCGTTGCCCTGCTTATCCAAGGGATGGGCTTCGATGCGCAGGGTGCCGGGCACGCTGGCCTCGTAACTGATGTCTACGGTGCCGCCTGGGGTGACGGTTTCGTCGCTGGGGAACACGCCGGTCAGCTCCGGCATGGCAGCCCATGCGGTGATGCCGGGAAGGATGCACGTGCAGAGCAGACAGAGTAACAGGCAGTACGCGATCAGGGAGCGGTAGCGCATGATGAACCTCCATATGTTGTGGCAAGTGATGCCCCATTATACCATTTTTGTGGGCCAGGGTC
>JAVBUS010000105.1:0-5291 GCA_031555125.1 Eubacteriales bacterium
CACCCTGCGGGGGGTGTACAAAGCCCTGCGGGAGAGCGCACCGGAATCCCTGGCCGTCCTGGCCCAGCGTACCGGCTGCAGCGAGCCCATGCTATGCGCGTCGCTGCTGATCCTGCAAGAACTGTCGCTGCTGACCTGCTCCTTCTCGCCCTTGTCCGTGACGCTGTCGCCGCCCCGCAAATGCGAATTGACCGATAGCCTGCTGCTGCGCACTCTCAAAGAACTGGTTCCATAACGCCGCCAATTCTGGACATCCTACATCCTACGCCATTGGCCCGAAAGGAGGAGCCCATGAAATATCAAGATACCCTGCTAAGCGTGGAGGAGCTCCTCGCACGGGTGGCCAAGTTCCATCCACAGGAGGATCTGGACCTGGTTCGCCGCGCCTATGACTTTGCCCAATTGGCCCATGCCGAGCAGATTCGAAAGTCCGGCGCACCTTATTTTGTGCATCCCTGTGCCGTGGCGGCTACCCTGGCAGACCTGATGCTGGACGGTGCCACCATTGCCGCCGCCCTGCTCCACGACACGGTGGAGGACTGCGACGCCATCACGGTGCAAGCCGTTGAAAAAAAGTTTGGTGCCGAAGTCGCCATGATGGTGGACGGGGTGACCAAACTGGAGCGGCTGGAGTTCACCTCCAAAGAGGAGCAGCAGGCCGAGTCCCTGCGCAAGATGATCCTGGCCATGTCCAAGGACATCCGGGTGGTGCTGATCAAGCTGGCGGACCGCCTGGACAACATGCGCACCCTGAAGTATCAAAAGCTGGAGCGTCAGGTGCCCATCGCCAAGGAGACATTGGATATCTATGCGCCCCTGGCCCATCGCCTGGGCGTGTACACCATCAAGCAGGAGCTGGAAGATCTAAGCCTGCGCTACCTGGATCCGGAGGGCTACCAGTCCCTGACCCAGAAGGTGGGCATGCGCCGGGCGGAGCGTGAAGACGCCATCCGCATGGTGATGCAGCAGCTGGGGCAAAAGATCGAGGAGCTGGGCGTCCGTTACGAGATCGACGGACGGCCCAAGCACTTTTATAGCATCTACAAGAAGATGGTGCTGCAAAACAAGCCCTTTGAACAGATCTATGACCTGATCGCTATCCGGGTGCTGGTGGACACCATTCCGGATTGCTACGCGGTGCTGGGTATCGTCCACACCCTGTGGAAGCAGGTGCCCAACCGGTTCAAGGACTACATTTCTACCCCCAAGTCCAATATGTACCAATCCCTGCACACCACCGTGGTGGGTCAAAACGGCATGCCCTTTGAGGTGCAGATCCGCACCTGGGACATGCACCGCATGGCGGAGTTCGGTATCGCCGCCCACTGGCGGTATAAGGAAGGCAAGCAAAGCGGCGACGAGCTGGATCAAAAGCTGTACTGGCTGCGGCAGATCCTGGACTGGCAGAACGACACCCGGGATTCCCAGGAGTTTATCGACTCGTTGAAGGTGGACCTGTTCTCTGAAGAAGTTTTTGTCTTTACGCCCAAGGGCGACGTCATCAACCTGCCCCGGGGCGCCACGCCCATCGATTTTGCCTATCGCATCCACAGCGCCGTGGGCAACAAGTGCACCGGCGCATTGATCAACGGCCGCATGGTGCCCCTGCATACGGAGCTGAACACCGGCGACTTTGTGGAAATCGAAACCCGCAACGGCAAGGGTCCTAGCATGGACTGGCTCAAGATCACCAAGACATCCCAGGCCAAGGCCAAGATCCGGGCCTTCTTTAAGCACGAACTGCGGGAAGAGCATGTGGCCAAGGGTCGCACCATGCTGGAACACGAGGCCAAGCGGATCCCGGTGAATCTGCCCTCTTTGCTCAAAAACGAGTACCTGGAGCCGCTGCTCAAGAAGCACGCCTTTTATGATGTGGACGATATCTATGCGGCGGTGGGCTTTGGGGTGTTGGCGGCTGGGCATGTGGTGGCCCGGCTCATGCAAGAGCAGCGGGAGCATGAAAAGCCGACCCCGCCCAAGGTGCCCATCTTGGACGAGGACGCGCCGCGTCCCGTGGAAAAAACCGTCCAGGGCAGCAAACAGGGTATCTTTGTCCGGGGCGAATCCGGCATGTTGGTGCGCTTTGGCAAGTGTTGCAATCCTTTGCCCGGGGACGAGATCATCGGCTTTATCACCCATGGGCGCGGTGTGACGGTACACAAGGCGGACTGCATCAACATGGTATCGGAAATCGATGCCGATC
Organism: Eubacteriales bacterium; assembly: GCA_031555125.1. Taxonomy (GTDB): domain Bacteria; phylum Bacillota; class Clostridia; order Christensenellales; family Aristaeellaceae; genus WQXF01. Next base: position 2,204 of record JAVBUS010000105.1, read on the forward strand.
GCTTGATCGAGGTCTCCTGGGACACCCAAGCCAAGTCGGCCTATAACGGCACCATCCAGATCATCGCCTATGACCACGACGGCCTGCTGGCGGAGCTGATGCTGGTGCTGGGCGGCATGAAGGTGACCATGAAGGCCATCAGTGCCAGGGCGTCCAAGAACCAGACCTGTACCATCTCCGTGACCCTGGAGGTAGAGAACCGGCAGGAGTTGGATAAGATCATCAAGCAACTGTCCAAGCGCACCGACATCATCGAGATCTACCGGGTGGGCGCATAGCGCCCCGATGGCACAACGGTACAGAGAGGCGGCGATACCATGCGGGCTGTGATCCAACGGGTGACCCGGGCAAACGTTCGCGTGGGGGAGCGTCTGTGCGGCAGCATCGAGGGCGGCCTGTTGGTGCTGCTGGGTGTGGAGGAAGGCGATACCGCCGAGGATCTGCGCTACTGCGTGGAGAAGACCGCCCACTTGCGCATCTTTGAGGACGGGGAGGGCAAGATGAACCGCTCGGTGCTGGATGCGGGCGGGGCGGTGCTTGCGGTGTCCCAGTTCACGCTCCAGGGGGATGTGCGCAAGGGGCGAAGGCCCAGCTTTATCACCGCCGCCCGGCCGGAAGTGGCCGTGAATCTGTATCAGGCGTATTGCACCGCCCTGGAGGAGACCGGCCTTCAGGTGGCCCGGGGGGAGTTTCAGGCGGATATGCAGGTGACCCTGGTCAACGACGGGCCTGTGACCATCCTCATCGATAGCAGGAGGACATTTTGACCATGCGCATCGCCATCCGCACCGATACCCCGCAATTTTCTGCCGACATCGCCGATGTCGTGCGGCTTTTTTTTACCGAACCCGCCTTGGTGGATCCGGCGTCGGAGGCCTGTGACGCCCTGCTGGACCATGCCTTTATGCCCCAGGGCGATGCCGCCGACTGCCGCGTGACCTGGACCGACGCACAGGGCACCTGGATGCAGGAGACCACCGGCGTGCCCACCCAGACAGGGCTGTTGCCCAAGCGCCTGCGCAAGCGGGCCATTAAGATCTGCTGTTACGACCTGCTCAAGCAGGTCACGGGGAAGCAACCTCTGTGGGGTTCCCTTACCGGCATCCGTCCCACGCGGCTGTATTATGAGCAACTGGCCGAGGGGTACACCCCCCAGGAGGCGCAGCGGCGGCTGGTGTCAACCTTTGACCTGTCCCCGCAAAAGGCGGCGCTGCTGGGGGAGGTAGTGGCTGGGCAACAGGGGCTGATGAATACCGACGATCGCGCAGTAGACATCTATGTGGGCATTCCCTTTTGCACCACCCGCTGCACCTATTGTTCCTTTGCCTCCGGCGAAATCGGCAATGGCCGTCAGGTGGCACCCTACTTGGTAGCCTTGGCACGGGAATTGGCAGCCACCCGGCGGATTGTACTGGATGCGAACCTTGCGGTGCGGGCGCTGTACGTAGGTGGCGGCACGCCCACTGCCCTGACCAGCACCCAGCTTGAGGGGGTGCTTCGGGCCCTGGGGGAGGCATTCCCCGGCGCGGAGGAGTGGACCGTGGAGGCCGGACGACCCGATACCCTGGACCCGGAGAAGCTGGCCATGCTGCGGGACTATCCCGTGACCCGGATCAGCATCAATCCCCAAACCATGCAGGATCAAACCCTGCGGCGTATCGGCCGGGCCCACACGGCGGCGGACACGGTGCGGGCCTATGACATGGCCCGCCGGGAGGGGTTTGATCACATCAATATGGATTTGATCGCGGCCCTGCCCGGGGAGGATGAGGCGGACTTTGCCGACACCTTGGCCCAGGCCGCAGTCCTGGCGCCAGAGAGCCTCACGGTGCACACGCTGGCCCTTAAGCGTGCCTCCAAGCTGCGGGATACTGCCTACACGCCTTGCGATGCACACAGCGCTCAGGCCATGGTGGATGCCGCCCACGACGCGGCGGTCCGTATGGGTCTTGCGCCCTATTACCTGTACCGGCAAAAGTATATGGCCGGCAACCTGGAGAATGTGGGCTACGCCATGCCGGGCCTGGCCTGCCGCTATAATATCGATATGATGGAGGAGACCACCTCCATCCTGGCGGTGGGGGCCGGCGCCATCTCCAAGCGGGTTTTTGGGCACGAGGCCCGCATCGAGCGGGCGCCCAATGTGTCCGACATCGACCATTATCTGGAACGGGTGGACGAAATGATCGCGCGAAAGCGTGCGTTGTGGGGCTTTTTGCCTGGCGATTGATGGCATGCTTAAGTTGCAAAGCAAACCGATATACTGTACAATAGAAAATGCCGAGGTGTCGTTTCCGCGATGCCTTTGGGAGGTTGTACAGCATGGTGCGCGACAAGGAGACCCTTCGCCGGACGCTGCGGGAAATCATGCGCGGCACCCAAGCGCTGGATCTGTGGACCCAGTTGCCTTGGACATTGGGACAAGGCCCCGCCACAGGCGTAGATGCGCTCTTTGCCCGCAACGAGGGGCTGCTGGCCCAGGCGCGGATGCGGGGCATTCAGCTGCCGGAGTCCATGGCCGGACAGGCGGAGGTGCTGTTCCGCACACTGTTTGTGGATCGGGTGCCCACGGGAGAGGCAGCCACGTCGGTGCTGCTGAGCCTGGATCGCCTGGGGGTGCCCTTGACAGCCCGCAGCCTGCGGGTGGCCCGGGAGGTCCGGGCACGGGAAATCCCTGCCGACACGGTGCGGCACGTGATGCAAGCGGCGCGTCTGTCGGGTGTGGCCTGCGGAATCGATCCTTTTACCGAGCAGTCCGCCGTACTGTGGAAGCTGCTGGAGCAGGGACGGTTGCCTGCCGGCGCGATGCCGGTGCTGTGCCTGGGCGCCCTGCAGCGGGCCGTGGCCCAGGATCAGCCCATTCAGGCTTCCGGCTACGTGCTGGAGATCGAGTCCGGCGGCGCCCATGTGGTCAAGGTGGCAGGCCTGCTGGAGGATTGGGCGCGGCATGCCCGGGTGGCGATGGTACAGGCGGACTGGCCGGATCAAGCACCGGAACAAGACATGCTGATGCGCTACGCGGTGTTGCCCCTGTGCAAGATGCGGGGATTGCCCCTACAACTGACCTTGTCCCACACGCCGGAGATGG
>JAVBUS010000288.1:0-7205 GCA_031555125.1 Eubacteriales bacterium
ATGGGTGCCCCGCTCAGCGATGGCGGCGCCCTCCAGCACGATGATCAGATCCGCCCGCCGTACCGAGGAAATGCGGTGGGCGATGACGAAGGTGGTGCGGCCATGCATGACGGACTGGAGTTCCCCTTGGATCTCCGCCTCGGTTTCCATGTCGATGGCGGAGGTGGCGTCATCCAGCACCAGGATCTTGGGATTGAACAAGATGGCCCGTGCCAGGGCTACGCGCTGCTTTTGTCCGCCGGAAAGGCCCAGTCCCCGCTCGCCCACCACAGTATCATAGCCTTTGGGCATCTGACGGATGAAGCCGTCGGCCTGCGCCACTTTGGCGGCGGCGATGATATCCTCCATGGTGGCGTCCGGGCGGCCAAAGGCGATGTTGTTAGCGATGGTCTCACTGAACAAAAAGGTCTCCTGCATCACCTGGCCGATGCTGCGGCGCAAGGTGCGCAGATCCTGCTGCCGTATGTCCACGCCATCCACCAGCAGCGTGCCCCCGGTCACGTCATAGTAACGGCCCAGCAGGGTCACCAGGGAGGTCTTGCCGGTGCCCGTTGCGCCCATAACCCCGATGGTCTGGCCGGCCTTGACGTGGAGGTTCACGTCCCGCAGCACGGCATCCCGGTCATAATGGAATGTCACATTATCAAAGGTGACCTCGCCCTTGCGCTCCTCCGGCTCCACCGGAGACTGGGGGTTGCGCACCCGGGAGCCGATGTCCAAGTAGTAGATCAGTTTATCGGCGGACACGACGCCGTTGGTCATTTGGTTGACATAGTTGGACACCTGCCGCAAGGGGCCGATGATCATCCACACATAACCGGTGGTGCCCACCAGGGTCCCCACAGGAAGGCTGCCCGCCAACACCATGGCACCGCCCACCAGCAACAGCAGGGGCGTGGCCAGGGATGCGATCATGTCCAGCAGCGGGAAGTACACGCTCCAAATCCGGGTGGCCTGCAAGTGCAGCGACAACACCTTGCGGTTGTCTTGGGCAAAAGTGTCCATCTCGGTCTGTTCCTGGGCAAACGCCTTGACCACGCGCACCCCGGCAATGTTCTCCTGGGTACGGGTGTTGAGCACCGCGTTCTGCTCGCGCACCGCGGCGTGCACCGGTTTGATTTTATCCCGCAGCCGGATGGCTGCCAGTGCCACCGCCGGGCACAGGGCGATCATCAGCAGCATGAGTTGCCAACTCATAAGCCCCATGCTGATCAGGGCGAACAAGAAGAGCAGCACACCCTCGATCATGCCCAGAAAGCCATTGATGACCAGCACACGAACCCCTTCGATGTCACCGGTCATACGGCTCATGATCTCGCCCACGTGGTGGGTGTCGTAAAACGCATAGGACATCTGCTGCAGGTGCGCATAGATCTTGGTGCGCAAGTCGTACACCACGTTTTGCGACACCCGCTCAAAGATCATGCCCCGAAAGTACATCATCACTGCCCGGGCCAGCGTAGAGGCGATGAGCGCTCCACACAACCAAAGCAGCAACGTCATGTCCCGTCCGGGCAACACATCGTTGACCACCACCGCCGTCAGATAGGGCAACACCATGCGGCAAATCATCACCAGCACGATGAGCATAAAGCCAATGATCACACTCTTTTTGTAGGGTCGAACCCAGCCAATGATCCGTTTCAGCGCGTCCATGCGTCTCCTCCGCGATACATAATGCTATAGTTCGCGCGTTAATGCATCCAACACGGCATCCGGCGACAGCTCCGCCTGGGGAAAGAATTCCAGCCCCACCACGCCGTCAAATTGCCGTTCTGCCAGCATATCCAACAGGGGGCCATAGTCGAATCCGCCCCGCAAATCCGCATCCCGGTTGGGAAATCCCGCCACATGGATGTAGGCGACATCCTGCCAGTGGGTCCGCAGTTGGGCCGTTACATCCTCGCCCATGTGCAGCATGTGGTAGACGTCATAGAGCATGCGCACCTGGGGCGAGCCCACCGCCTGCAGGATGTCGGCGGCCTGGTCGGAGCCCCGCAGCCAGGTTCCGGGGTGATCCTTCACGGTGTTCAGGGGTTCCAGTAGCAGGGTGACGCCGGTGCGCCGCAGCAGGGGTTCCACCCGCTTAAGGCCCGCAATCACCGCTTGGCGCTGCTGGGCATCCGGTGCGCCGCTATCTTGTCCGGCCTGGGTCATGATGCAGGTGCCACCCAAGGCTTTCGCCTGGGCAATGGCCAGGGTCAGGGCCTCTTCGAAGGCATCGTGGCGCTCCAAATCGTTAAGGCGAAACTCACTGGGGCAGCAGGCGGTAAGCCGCATTCCTTGGGTCAGGGCCAACTGGACGATGTGGGGCAGTTCCTCTTGCCGGATCCCCCAAGTCTCGTACAGCGCAAAGTCGCGTGCCCGCATGCAGGCAAACATTTCCTGCCACCCGCACCCACCAAACAGGGCGTTTCGATCCAAGCTATAGCGCAAAGAGCGTCGCTGCGGCATGGTTTCGTCCTCCCCTTTCGCACGTTACATCAGCAGTCTACATGTTAATGAATCGGGCCGGGGAAGTCAACCGCGAATTGTTACGCATCCGGAAAGAATCATTTGAGTTTCGCTGCCTTTTTAGTATAATATAGATATCCACAGAACGGAGGCGTTCGCTATGAAAATTACCCAGGTCGAGCTGTTCAAGGTACCGCCGCGCTGGTTGTTTGTCAAGGTGTCCACCGATGAAGGGTTGTGCGGATGGGGCGAGCCTATCGTGGAGGGTCGCGCCGATACCGTAAAGGCCTGCGTGGAAGAGCTGACCCCCTACCTAATCGGCGCAAACCCCATGCGGATTGAGGATTTGTTTCAGGTGATGTACCGGTGCGGCTTTTATCGGGGCGGCCCCGTACTGACCTCTGCCCTGTCGGGCATTGAGCAAGCGCTGTGGGATATCAAGGGCAAGTTCTATGGGGCGCCGGTGTACGACCTATTGGGCGGGGCATGCAGGGACACCATCCCGGTGTACTCCTGGATCGGCGGCGAAGCACCGGACGACGTGGCCGACGCGGCCCGTGCCAAACAGTTGGAAGGCTTCCCCGCCATCAAGATGAATGCCACGGAAAAAATGCACTACATCGATACCAACACCAAACTGGACGGAGTGCTGGCCCGTGTGGCCGCCATCCGGGAGACTTGCGGGCGTGATTTTGGCATTGCGCTGGACTTCCACGGCCGGGTGCACAAAGCGATGGCCAAGGTGTTGGCCCGGGAGTTGGAGCCCTTCCGCCTAATGTTCATCGAAGAACCGGTGCTCAGCGAGCAGTACGAGGCGTTCAAAGAGATCGCTTCCTATACCAGTACGCCTATCGCCACCGGGGAGCGCATGTACACCCGCTGGGATTTCAAGAAAATTTTTGAGCAGGGCGTGGTCAACATCATCCAACCCGACCTGTCTCACGCAGGCGGTATTCTGGAATGCCGCAAGATCGCTGCCATGGCCGAGGCCTACGACGTGGCCGTAGCGCCCCACTGTCCCCTTGGCCCCATCGCGTTGGCGGCCTGCCTGCAGTTGGATGCCTGTACCCCCAACGCCCTGATCCAGGAGCAGAGCCTGGGCATCCATTACAATCAGGGCAACGACCTGTTGGACTGTCTGCGGGATGCATCGGTGTTCCACTATCAGGAGGGCAAGGTGGCTATGCCCACCGCGCCGGGGCTGGGCATCGACATCGACGAAGACAAGGTGCGCGCTCTGGACAAGATCGGCCACACATGGAAGAACCTGGTGTGGCGCAACGACGACGGCACTGTTGCCGAATGGTGATTCTATGACGTACGACAAGCATTGCCAATTGCTCCTGGACGGGGGCACTACCAAGACCCGATTCACCCTGGTCTGCGGCGAGGATGTCGTGACCCGGACAGAGCGCACCATCGGCGCGGCCAACGCGGACGCGGCCAAGCGCAACGAAACCCTGCGCCAGGGTGTGTCCCAGGAGATGCACGCCCTGCAAAAGCAGCATCGTGTTAAAATCGATGCGGTCTATGCCGCGGGCATGATTGGGTCGGCCTCGGGGCTATTGGATGTTCCCCACCTGCCCGCGCCGGTGGATCTGGCCACTTTGGCCCAAGGCGTTCGTACTGTGTTGTTGCCGGACATCGCCCCGGAGATCCCCTTCCACTTTATCCCCGGGGTGCGCTGCGATGCCGAGGAAACGCCGGACATCGTGCGGGGCGAAGAAACGGAATTGTTTGGCGCCATGACCGAAGCCGACGGCAAGCGGAACGTAGGGTTTTTACACTTCGGTTCCCACAACAAGCTGATCCTGATGGAGCGCGGTTGCATCACCCGCGCCATGACCACCATCAGCGGCGAACTATACTGGGCAGTCTGCCAGCACACGGTACTGCGCAGCTCCGTGGGCGCACCGGAAGCGCCGGAGGTGGATCGGGCGCAGGTCTTAGCCGGGTATGCCGCCACCGCAGCCCGGGGTGTAACCCGGGCGCTGTTTGAGGTACGGATCCGGGACGTGTTGCAGGGCATGAGCGGCGTCCAAGCGCGCTCCTATCTATACGGGGCGCTGGCCTGCGCCGACATGCAGGCCTTCGCCAGCTTGCCGGTGACCCCGGACCACTGGGTGCTCTATGGTCGCGATGCTTATATGCAAAGCTTTTTACACTGTGCCCAGGCCTTTGACCCCGGGCGGTATCCCCCGGCCTCCCTGCGGATGCTATCGTACCAAGAAAGCCAGTGGCTTAGCGTGTACGGCATCCGTGCCATTCAACGACAAAAAGGAGGGGCATCGACATGACAACCTATGAAGCTGTGGAGTCTGCGTTAATCGATACCGGCGTCATCGCTATCCTGCGCGGCATCACGGGAGAGCCCTTAGGAAAGATGCTGGACGCCCTGTATGCGGGCGGCATCCGCCTGGCGGAGATCACCCTCAACACCCCGGATGCTTTGGCCTCCATCCGGGAGCAGCACGCCCGTTGGGCGGGGCACATGTGGATCGGCGCCGGCACGGTGCTGGACGCCACCCAGGCCGAAGCCGCGCTGGAGGCCGGGGCGGACTTTATCGTCACCCCCAACACCGATGAGGACGTGATCCTGCTGTGCAAATCCCGGGGCGCATTCATCGCTGCCGGGGCGCTAACCCCTACGGAAATCGTGCGGGCCATGATGGTGGGCTGTCGGTACATCAAGGTGTTCCCGGTGCGGGCCATGGGCGACAGCTACGTCAAAGATGTGCTGGCACCCCTGTCCGCCGCCCGATTGATCGCCGTGGGCGGCGTAAACGGGGACAACATCGCCCGCTACACCCAGCAGGGGGTGGTGGGTGCCGGGGTGGGTGGCGGCCTGTGCAAGGTCCCCGCCGATGGGGATTATGCCGCCATCACAGCGGAAGCCGTCCGGCTGTTGACAGCCCGGGCCTCTTCCTGGCAAGGTTTGCGCCCTGAGCGAGAGATCACGGATTGATGCCGCCTGCATCCATAGGAGGTCCCATGCACACCATTATTTTAAACGGTTCCCCGCGACCCCGGGGTGATACCGCGGTGCTGCTGGACGTGCTCAAGGCGCACCTGCCCGGACAAGTCACGGAAATTCGCGCCTATGACCAAACCATCCGGCCCTGCATCGATTGTCGCTATTGCTGGACCCACGCGGGCTGCGTGTTCCACGATGCCATGGAGCCGCTATACGGCGACGACTTTGACGCTGTGGTCATCGCGTCGCCCATCTATGTCTCTACCCTACCGGGGCCGCTCATGAGCATCGCCAGCCGCTTTCAGGCCAGCTATGCGGCCCAGCGATTCCAGCGCGCTCGATTGGCCACAAAGCCAAAGGCCTCCGCCTTGCTGCTCACCGGTGGCGGCGACGGTTCACCGGATCCAGCCATGGCCTTGGCGCAGTGGATGTTCCGCTGGATGTGCGCCCCGCTGGTGCCGGATCGCATCGTCACTTCCCTGCATACCGATACGCTGCCCGCCGCCCAGGATACCGCCGCATTGCAAGCTGTGGCGCAGGTTGCGCAGACGCTTTGCCACCCTCGCTGATTTGTTTTTTGGTTGCCCGTGTGATATAATACGGGCAACTTTTTGCATTCATACTCATCCTCGTCTGATTTCCCGCAATAGATCGCCAGGGTTTTGTCGCCTGGCTAGGAGTCTGAAGGAGGCGTAGCCGGCAGCTACGCTGACTGAGGCGCGACGACGGACGGTAAAAGATCCGCGAGATATGCGCCCCATCAAATGAGGAATAGTATCACGGGACATAGAAAGGGGCCTCCATGCCTGATACCTGCATCGTCATCGATGGAAACAGCCTCATGCACCGCGCCTTCCACGCCCTTCCGGAAATGACCACCACGGCGGGCGTTCCCACCAACGCGGTGTACGGTTTCGCCAGCATGCTGCTCAAGGTGATCCAGGACGTGAAGCCCACCCACTGCGCGGTGGCTTTTGATATGCACGGCCCTACCTTTCGCCATGCGGATTTTCCGGAGTACAAAGCCGGGCGGCGGGAGACCGACGAATCCCTGCGCTCCCAATTCCCGCTGGTGCGGCGCATGCTGACCGCCATGTGCATCTGCCAATTGGAGTGCCCCACCTTCGAGGCCGACGACATTCTGGGCACTATGGCACGACGGGGCGAGGCCGATGGCCTGCGCATGCTGCTGATCACCGGAGACCGGGATGCGCTCCAGCTGGTGACCCCATGCACCCATGTGCTGTACACCAAGCGGGGTATCACCGACACCGTGGAGTTTGATCCCGAGACGGTGCTGGGTCAATACGGCGTGACCCCTGCCCAGGTGCCGGACCTGAAGGGGTTGATGGGCGATTCTTCCGATAATATCCCCGGGATCCCCGGCGTGGGAGAAAAGACCGCAGTGAAGCTGCTGCAAACGTATGGATCGCTGGAATCGGCGCTGGATCACGCCGACGTCGAGCTGACCGGCAAGCTGCGGGAACGCATGCTGGAACACCGGGAGCTGGCGCTGTTGTGCAAGCGCATCGCAACCATCACCCGGGAAGTGCCCCTGAATGTCTCTTGGACCCAGTGCGCATTGGGGGATTTTGCCGATGCCCCCGCTTTCTTCGAGGAGATTGAGTCCACCTCGCTGATCAAGCGTCTGCCCAAGGGCAGCGCCCCCGCCCCGGTTCAGCCGGTGGTTCCCGGCATTTCCTGGGCACCCATAATGACCCTGGACACCGCCGAATCCATTGCCGCCATGATACAAGCGTTGCCCCCGGGCCGGGTG
>JAVBUS010000289.1:0-9383 GCA_031555125.1 Eubacteriales bacterium
AACCCGCCGCGCAGCGAGCCCTGGACGCGTCCACCGCCTGCAAACAGGTGGAAAAGATGGGGGACACCCCCTATGTGCTTCAGGGGCTGCGGCTGCACAGTCAGGGCGCCTTCGTGCCGGTGTCAGCCCTGAACGCTCTCCGGCGGGATGCCCTGGAGAACCTGGCCCGGGCACGCAGGGAGCGGCCGGTTCGGTCCGTAGGGCCAGTGCCCCAACTGGCACCAGCGCCCCAGGCGCTGAGCAAGGGCTTACTGATCGCCCAGACGCCCGAGATCGCTATGGTCCAGCGATTGGTGGCCGCCGGGGCGGATTGTGTGTATTGGGCACCGGAGGATGTGCGCCCGGACGCCCTGAGCGAAGCCCTGGCTGGGCACGACGCCGGGAGTGTGTGGTTCGTACTGCCCCAATGCCTGCCTACTGTGGAGTCGGAGGGTTTGGCGCGCTGGATCCGCGCCCGGGGCTTCGCAGGGGTGGTGCTGGCGAACCCTGGCCAGTGCGCCCTGGATTTTGCCGGCTTGCCCCGGGTGACCGACGGCACCCTGAACGTGTTCAATGCCCATGCGGCACAAACCCTGCTCCTGGCCGGTTGCAGCCGAGTGACCCTGTCGCCGGAGCTTAACGCCCAGGAGCTGGCGGAGGTGCAGGCCCATGGCGGTCCCTGGGAGTTGGTGGTCTATGGCCGCACACAGTTGATGTTGCTGTCCCACTGCCCCCGACGCGTGGCGGCGGAGCGGGAGGATGGGTGCGATGCCTGCGGCCAACGGGCCGATGCCCTGCCAGACCTAATCGACCGCAAAGGCTATGCCTTTCCGCTGCGCAGGCTGCGTACCGGGACGGGCTGCCAGGTGCGCCTGTACAACAGCCTGCCCACTGACCTGTTGGAAAAGCAGCGCAAGGCCCTTCGGCGGCATCCGGCATTGTCCTGGCGACTGTGCTTTACCCAGGAGGATCCGGCACTGTGTGTCCTTATGGTGGCGCGTGCCCGGGCTGCTATGGAGATGGATGGACCCCTGGAGCCGCTGCCCTTCGCCACCACGGCGGGGCACATGGCCCGCGGGGTGGAATGATACGACCGACAAAAGAGGGAAGGCCAATGACGGAACGAACATTGCGCGTGCTGGAATTCATCAAGATCCGCGAGCAACTGGTGGGGTTAACCATCACCAGCATGGGCGCGGAATTGGCTGGCGCGCTGGTGCCCGATACCAACCTGGGGCTGGTGGAACAGGCCCTGCAAGAGACCGAGGAGGCCCACGTCGTCCTCAGCTACGTAGGGGGGCACCCGTTGATCCCCTGTGGGGACGTGCGGCAACAGCTCAAGCTTACGGAGATCGGCTCCACCCTGTCGCCCCGGGGGCTGCTGGATATAGCGGGCCTGATGCGGGCCAATCGGGTGGCACGGGATGCCCTGGTCACCGACCGGGAGAACACGCCGGGGCTGACGGCACTGGCCTCCCGGCTATCTACCCATCACCGTCTGGAGAATGATATCACCTCCGCGATTCTCAGCGAGGAGGAAATCGCCGACCACGCCAGCTCCGCCCTGGCAGACATCCGGCGGCATATCCGCCAGTGCAATGATCGGGTGCGGGATAAACTCAACGCCATGATCCACAGTCAGACCTTTCAAAAGTATCTGCAGGATCCGATCATCACCATCCGCAACGACCGGTTTGTGCTGCCGGTGCGGCAGGAGTACCGGGTCAATGTGCCGGGCCTGATCCACGACCAATCCACCAGCGGGGCCACCCTGTTCATCGAGCCCATGGCCGTGGTATAGATCAACAACGACCTCAAGCAGTGGATCGTCAAAGAGCGGGCCGAGATTGAGCGCATCCTGCAGGCCTTCTCTGCGGAGATTGCCCCCCATGCGCCCGCGCTGTCTCAGGATATCGACATCCTGGCGCGACTGGACTTCGCCTTTGCCAAGGCGGCTTTGTCCCGGGCCATGTTCGGGGTCATTCCCCGCATGAACCGCCGGGGGTATATCAAGATCGTCCGGGGCCGCCATCCGCTGCTGGATCCCGCCAAGGTGGTGCCCAGCGACCTGTGGATGGGGGATGCCTTCACTACCCTGGTCATTACCGGCCCCAACACCGGCGGTAAGACCGTGACACTGAAGACCGTGGGCCTGCTGACCCTCATGGCCCAGGCGGGGCTTCACGTGCCCGCCGACCTGGGCACCGAGCTGGCGGTGTTTGACGAGGTGTTCGCTGACATCGGCGACGAGCAATCCATCGAACAATCCCTGTCCACCTTCTCCAGCCATATGAAAAACATCGTGGACATTTTGACCCGGGTTACCCCCAACTGTTTGGCGCTTTTTGATGAACTGGGGGCAGGCACCGATCCCACCGAGGGCGCGGCCCTGGCCCAGGCGGTACTGACCAAGCTGCTGGGCATTCAGGCCCGCACCATTGCCACCACCCACTACAGCGAGCTCAAGGAGTACGCCCTGACCACCCCCGGGGTGGAAAACGCGTCTGTGGAGTTTAATGTGGAAACCCTGCGGCCCACCTATCGCCTGTCCATCGGCATCCCGGGCAAGTCCAACGCCTTCGAGATTTCCCAGCGGCTGGGTTTGCCGGAGGAGATCATCGACCGGGCCCGGGAGCTGCTCAGCCACGAGCAGATCCGTTTTGAGGACGTCATCGCCAACGCAGAGTATCACAGGCAGATTGCCCAGCGGGAGCGGGAGATCGCCGAGGAGGCCCGGCTGGAGATGCTGCGCATGCGGCAGGAGGCCGAGGTGCAGCGGCAAAAGCTGGAGCAATCCAGGGAACAAGCCATTCGCAAGGCCAAGGAGGACGCACGCCGCATCCTGGAAAATGCCCGGGGCGAGAGCGAGACCATCATCGCCGAGCTAAAGCGCATGAAAAAGGAAGGCGCCGCCACCCCGGAGCACGAGGTGCAAAAGCTCAAACAGCGGCTGCAACAGGGACTGGGCGAGGTGCAGGATGCCCTTGCGCAGCCGGTGACCCGGGTCACCGAGCCGCCACGGGACCTGAAGCCGGGGGACACGGTCCGCATCGTGCACCTGGGCAACGACGGCGTGGTAATCTCCGGGCCGGATGCCAAGGGCGAGGTGCAGTTACAGGTAGGCGTCATGAAGATGAAGGCCCACCTTTCGCAATTGGAACTGAAGAAGCCGGAAAAGGGGAAAACCCGCACCGTGGTGCAGAGTAAGGTGGATATGCAGTACCGCGCCGTGGCGATGGAGATCGACTTGCGGGGCATGGCCTTGGGCGAAGCGCTGGAGGAGGTAGACAAATTCCTGGACAATTCCGTGCTGTCCTCCCTAGCCACCGTGCAGCTCATCCATGGCAAGGGGACCGGCGTGCTGCGGGCGGGTATCCATACCCATCTCAAAAAGCATCCCCATGTCAAAGAGTTCCGCTTGGGCAGGTACGGGGAGGGCGAGGAAGGTGTCACCGTGGTGAGCCTGAAGTAATGATGAGGAGAACAACATGGAGCACATCGGAACAAGGCCCATAGAGACCCAGCGCTTGCTGTTGCGCCGCTTTGTGCCGGAGGATGCCCAGGATGTATTCGACCGATGGTCCAGCGATCCGGAGGTGTCGCGCTACATGCGCTGGCTGCCCATGCTGGACGTCAGTGAGGCCCAGGTGGCTATGGCCCGTTGGCAGGATCGCTACCAGCAGCCCGATACGTATTACTGGGCTGTCACCCGCAAGGAAGATGGCCGCCCCATCGGCGCAATCAGCATCAAGAACGTGTCGCTGCACGACGGCACTTGCGAAACCGGCTATTGCATTGGCCGGGCCTACTGGGGCCGGGGGTACGTGACCGAGGCTTTGCGCGCCGTTATCCACTTCGCCCTGTGGGATCTGGGACTCAACCGGGTGGCTGCGGATCACGTAGTGGATAACCCGGCATCCGGTGCGGTGATGCGCAAGGCGGGCATGCGGCTGGAGGGCCGGGCCCGTCAGCTGATCCGATGCATGGACGGCCTGATGGATTGCGACCTATATGCCGTGCTGAAAGAGGATCTGTACCAACCCGCGCCATTTGTGGGCTTTTATCAGGAAGATTTGCCCGCCGACGGAGAGCTTTCCCTGGTGTGCGCAAAGGCCAAGTCCGCCGATCCGGACAAGGGTCACGTACCGGCTTACGCTTTTGATATCTGCTTGGCCGGTGCGCCTATCGGGCACATTTCTTTGCGGATCGGTATGAGCGATCGGCTGTACTATGGCGGACATATCGGATACGACGTGCAGGAAGCCCATCGTGGTCACGGCTACGCGGCCCGGGCGTGCGCCCTGCTGCTGCCGGTGCTGCGGTACCACGGTTTTACCCAGGTGCTGATCACCAACCGGCCGGATAACGCGGCCTCTGCCCGGGTTTGTGAAAAGTTAGGGGCCCGGATGCTGCGGATTGCGCCGGTGCCCGCGTGGCACGACCTGTACGAGTCCGGCGCCCGGCAGGAGCGCATTTGGGTGTGGCAGATTGGTTGATTTTCGCATGGTACAATCTCACGCGACTGCGCCATACTAAAGACAGGAGGTGTGCGCGATGCACAAGAATTGGTTGGGAACCATCGCTGTGGCAGTGGCCTGCCTGATGCTGGGCAGTGCGGCGGCATTGGCGTGGCAGGGGAATCAAGTGACCGGGTTGGGTACTATGCCCAGCGAACCGGTGCAAGGCACCACGGTACAGCCCCTGGAAGGAATCGAGAGCCCCTTTGCCCTGGTGGTGGATGCGGTGCTGCCCAGCGTGGTGGGGGTTAGCAACCATGGCCGGGCCTTTAATCTGCGCAGCGGCAGGCCGGAATCCGTGGAGCAAGGCTCCGGCTCCGGCGTGGTCATCAGCGAGCAGGGTCACATCGTTACCAACTACCACGTCATCGAAGGAGCACGTACCATCTCCATCATCGCTCATGGCCAGGAGTACGAGGCGGAGATCATCGGATCCGATCCCCTGACCGACCTGGCGGTGCTGCAGGTGACGGAGGCAGGCTTTCCCGCCGTCAGCATGGGGGATTCCGACCAAGAACGGGTGGGCAATTGGGCCATTGTCATCGGCAATCCTTTGGGTCAGGCCTTTGCCGATACCGTGACGGTGGGTATCATCAGCGCCACCGGCCGCGAAGTGGAGGGTGCGGTGGTCAATATGATCCAGACCGACGCGGCCATCAACGCGGGCAACAGTGGCGGCGGGCTGTTCAATACCAAGGGCGAGCTCATCGGCATTCCAGCCATGAAGTTTGTCAGCACCTCGCCAGAGAACAGCATCGAGGGCATCGGCATGGCCATCCCCATCAATGTAGCCAAGCCCATCGTGGCCAGCATCATTGAACATGGCCGCATGGTCCGGCCCCGGATGGGCGTAGGGATAGCCACCATCGAAGGAGCGGAAACCGGCGGTCCGGGTCAGTTGCCGGCAGGGGTGTTCATCAACAGTGTCTCGCCCGGCAGTCCTGCGGAACAGGCCGGGATCCAAGAGGGGGACATCGTGCTGGCCATTGACGGTGTCCGGGTGCGCAAGTACACCGAGCTGACGGATCGCGTCAACACCCATGTGCCCGGCGATACGGTGAAAATCCAGTTGTATCGGGTACCGGGCCTGATGAACCTGACCATGGTGGACAACGTGCCGGAGGGTGAGGTGCTGACCGTGGAGGTCACCCTGACCAGTGCCGAGTAACCGTACGAAAGCAGGAGGAGAGACCATGTACGCCAAAGAAGACGCCGTTGCCCTGTTTAACGAAACCTGGGATCTGATGGATATGGCCGACCGCACCCCGGAGCAGGAAGCGGCCATGCTGCACAAGGCGCATGCATCCTGTTTCATTTGGATGCAGGTGGGTCAGCCCATCCACGCCGCCCGGGGGGAATGGCAGGTGTCCCGTGCCTATAGCGTGCTAAAGATGGGCGCACCGGCTCTGTTGCATGCCAACCGCTCCTTGGCCCTGTGTCAGACGCATGGCATCGGGGACTTTGACCTGGCCTTTGCCCACGAGGCTGTGGCACGGGCCTGCATGCTGCTGGGCGACACCGACAAGATGGCCAGGAGCAAGGCCCAGGCCCTGGCGGCCTGCGAGCAGATCGAAAAGCAGGAGGACAAGGACTATACCCTTAGCCAATTGGCGGATATCGCATAGCCAGGCCGTACGGGTGCGAATAATCGCGAAAAAACGTCGGAATGCGGGTCGCATCTCCGGCGTTTTTGCATATCCGTCTAACCTGCCTCATATGAATGCGTTACGCAGGGTGTAGGAGGGGAAAGTGGATGGAGAAGTTTGATCTGTATCGCGACATCGCCGGGCGGACCGACGGGGATGTCTACATCGGCGTGGTAGGCCCGGTGCGCACCGGCAAATCCACATTCATTGCCCAGTTTATGGAAAAGCTGGTGCTGCCGCTGATAGACAATCCACACAAGCGAGAGCGGGCGCAGGATGAGTTGCCTCAAAGTGGATCCGGGCGAACCATCATGACCACCCAGCCCAAGTTTGTGCCCAACGAGGCCGTCCAAATCCGCTTGGGTGACAACGCGGGGGTTAAGGTGCGGCTGGTGGACTGTGTGGGTTACCTAGTCAAAGGGGTGCTGGGCACCCAGGAAAACGACACGCCGCGCATGGTGCGCACCCCGTGGTACGATCAAGATATTCCATTTGAAGAGGCGGCGGAACTGGGCACCCGCAAGGTCATTGCGGATCACAGCACCATCGGCATGGTGGTCACCACAGATGGCAGCATCACCGACTTGCCGCGCACCGCATATGTGGACGCGGAGGAGCGGGTGGTGCACGAGCTCAAGCAGCTTGGCAAACCTTTTGTAATGGTGCTCAACAGCGCCAATCCCCAGGCTGAGGAGGCCGTCCGTCTCCGCCGCGCTCTAGAGGAGAAGTACGACGTGCCGGTGTCCCTGGTGGATGTAAAGGCCATGGAGCTGGAGGACATCCAGAACCTGCTGCAGAGCGTGCTGTATGAGTTCCCTCTGCGGGAAGTGCGGGTCTCCGTGCCCTCCTGGCTCCAGGCGCTGGACGACGACCACTGGCTGGTACAGCATGTACTGGGCCGCCTGCGCGACGGCGTGCAAGGTACCATGCGCGTGCGGGATCAGGCGGTGTTCAGCGGCATCTTTGACGGGTCGGAGTATGCGGATCCCCTGGAGCCCATGGGGATGGAGTTGGGGGAGGGCCGTATGCAGTACACCCTGCCACTCCACGACGGGCTATTTAACCGCATCCTTAGCGAGGAGTGCGGTACCGAGGTGCGGGGGGACGCGCACCTGCTCAAGCTGCTCAAGGAGCTGGTGGCTGCCAAAGCGGAGTACGACCATGTGGCGGAAGCGCTGCGCTCCGTGCGGGAGACCGGGTATGGCTTGGTGACGCCCAGCATGAGCGAACTGACGTTGCAAGAGCCGGAAATCGTCCGCCAAGGCAGCCGCTTCGGTGTCAAGCTCAAGGCCAGCGCACCGTCCCTGCACCTCATTCGTGTGGACATTCAGACCGAGGTCTCTCCTGTGGTGGGGACCGAGAAGCAGAGCGAAGAGCTGGTGAGATACCTGCTCTCCGAGTTCGAGAATGACCCCACCAAGATCTGGAATACCCATCTGTTCGGCAAGTCCCTGAACGACTTGGTGCGTGAAGGATTATCCAACAAGCTGATGCGCATGCCGGTGGATGCGCAGCTCAAGGTACAGGAGACCCTGACCCGCATCATCAACGAGGGCAACGGCGGCATGATCTGTATCCTGCTGTAGGTTGATGGGGAGTGGCCGTGCTGCGCGATGCGTGGCACGGTCTTTTTGTGAGCGGGATATACAAAAACCGCCCCACGATCATCTCGTGAGGCTGCCGACCCTGTTTATAGATCGTCCGCGTCCTGTTCCGGCTCCTCCAAGGGATGATCTTGGGGCACGCCGGTATAGCTGCCCAGCGGATCCGTTGGGTTGTCTCGTTTGTGCCAGGCATCCAGCATTTCACTTAGTTTTTTCTGCACTGCGCCACCTCCTGTTAAGGCTAGTATGGCACGTGGGGCGGGCTTTTATCGCCCTTAAGGCAACAGCGCGCAAATCGGGCAGTTGTCCACAGGAGTCTTTTTGTGCGGCGTTACCTTATGCAAAGGTGATACCTGCTGGGCTCATGGCGGCAATGCTAGCCAAGGCATGGACCTTGCAACCCTGGGCTTCCAGACGCTCTCGGCCGGGCTGAAAGGCCTTTTCGATGACGATGCCGATGCCGCACAGTTGTGCACCGGCCTGGACGATCAGGTTGCGCACGCCGTCCGCGGCTTCGCCGCTAGCCAAAAAATCATCGATGAGCAGCACCCGTTCCCGGGTGGGCATGTAGCGCCGCTTAAGCGTCAGCTCGTATTGCGTGCCCTTGGTGAAGGAGCGAACGGTGGTCTGCCAAACTTCCTCGCTAAGGATCCGCGAGGTCTGCTTTTTGAGTACCACCAGGGGCACGCCCAGCATCAGGGCGGTGGTGAGGGCCGGCGCAATACCGGAGCTTTCTACGGTGACCACGCGTCCGATTCGGTCGGCGGCAAACACTCGGGCAAACTCCTCGCCGATGGCCTGCATCAAGGGCGCATCGATTTGATGGTTCAAAAAGGAATCCACCAACAATACATCGGCATCCAAGGCGCGTCCTTCGGCCAGAATCCGCTGCTTAAGCAAGTCCATGGGATTCGCCTCCTGCGTTTGATTGAGTGCCCTACATGGCAAAATTGCTTAACATGCAAGAAATCTGGCATGTTAAGCATTATATACCTGACGGGATGCTTTGCTAGTCGCCGTACACGATCAGGCCCATGAGGGTGGGTCCGGTGTGCACGCCTAGCACGGGACTGACTTGGGCCACCAGGGAATCAATGACATTGAGCATGCCCTTGGCCCGCTCCAGCAGTTGGTGGGCAGCCTCCGCCACGTCGGCGTGGACGACGGCCAGATGCACCGGTTGATCGGCAAAACGTTGCTTGGCCTGCTGCAATAGGGTGTCCACGGCGCCGCCGAATCCCCTGGCCTTGGCCAGCGTCTGGTAGATGCCATCGTCGTTGACAAAGATCACGGGTTTGATGTTGAGCATGTTGCCCAGCACCGATTCCACCAAACCGATACGCCCCCCCTTGCGCAGATACTCCAGCGTGCGGATCACGAAGGACCCCAGCATGCCGCTGCGCAGTCGGTGTACGTGGGCGACGATCGCATCGATGTCGTCGGTCTCCTGCAGCATTTTGGCGCACTCCAGCACCAGATACCCCTCGCCCATGGACAGGATCTTGGTGTCCACCACATGGACGCGGAGCCCGGCATAGTCCGACGCGACCATGCGCACCATGTTGTACGTGCCGGACAGACCGGAGGAGATGCACAGGTGAATGGCATGGGTATAGCCCTCTGCTACCAACCGGTCA
>JAVBUS010000225.1:0-6622 GCA_031555125.1 Eubacteriales bacterium
CGATACGCACCACCCCGGCCCCCAGACTCACCAACACCTGATTGTTGGTCAGGCTATTCAGTCCCGCACCGGCCAGGTTGGGCAGCACGGAAAACAGTACCAGGGCCAACCCCATGGCCAGCACCATGGCCACGGCCATGACGATCTTGTCGATGCTCTTCCCTAGTCTCTCAGCCAGCCACTTCTCGAACTTGCTGGGCTCTTCATCCAGTACGCCCAAGAGGCGGGTGGCGGTCTGCATGGTGTCCATGCCCATCTTGAGCATCACCACCATGTTGACACAGCCGCGAATAAAGGGCTTGCCCATCCACTTATGCTTTTCACTCAAGGGCTGACAGGGCTTGATCTCTGATGCGATCTCGCCATTGGGTTTGCGCACCGACACGGCGATAGCGTGGGGTGCTTTCATCATAACGCCCTCCAACACGGCTTGACCGCCGATGTCCACGGGGCGCTGTTTTTTTTCTTGCTCGCGGGCAGAAGCTTCTATTTGACGCATGATATCCCTTCCTTTCCCGGGACGCACCCGGCGGTTGCAGTATTCTGCGCCCGTCGCCTCAATCCCTGCTATGGACGCGCCTGTGTCTATACTCATACAAAACAAAAGAGCAGGCGGATCCCGCGCTGCTCTCTGCGTATTGGATTAGATGCCGTAGCGCTTCTTGAAGCGATCCACGCGTCCGCCGGTGTCCACCAGCTTTTGCTTACCGGTGAAGAACGGATGGCACTTGGAGCAAATTTCAACCTTCAGCTCCTTTTTGGTGGAGCCGGTTTCGAAGGTCTCACCGCAAACGCAACGAACCTGCGCAGTGCCGTACTTGGGATGGATGTTCTCTTTCATGCGTTTCACCTCTTTCGGGCCGCAAATTCATTGTTGCAGTAAACCGCAAAAGGTATTATAGCATGTGTATTTGTGGTTGACAAGATGGACAACGCGTTTTCTTGCGGTTTTTTATCGGTTTTTTTTCGTCAGGCCTTCCCCCCTGCCTGTTCGACCGCCCCGGGCCGCCAGGGTGTACCCTTCCTTTTCCCACAATCGCACCCATTCCAACAGCCGGGCAAAAAATTCCCGATTGGTACGGGTCTTGACCAGCATGCCCATCAGCTGCTCCGTAGCGTCGCCCATGGCGTTGCTGGATAACACCTGGCGCACGGTGCGCACCCCCTCCAGCTCCTCCGGTCCCAGCAGCAGTTCCTCCCGTCGAGTGCCGGAGCGGGCCAAGTCGATAGCCGGAAACACCCGGCGTTCGCTTAGGCTGCGATCCAGCTGAATCTCCGCGTTACCGGTGCCTTTGAACTCCTCAAAAATGATCTCATCCATGCGGCTGCCGGTATCCACCAGTACCGTGGCGATGATGGTCAGGCTCCCGCCTTCCTCCAGGTTGCGGGCCGCACCAAAGAAGCGCTTGGGCTTTTGCAACACGCCGGGGGCCAAGCCGCCGGACAAGGCGCGTCCCGATTGCGGCGCGGCGGCGTTATACGCTCTGGACAGGCGCGTGAGGCTGTCCATCAGCACCACAACGTCACGTCCCTGCTCCACCAGGCGCTGGGCCCGCTCGTACACCATCTCCGACACGCGTATATGGTTCTCCGGCGGCGCGTCAAAGGTGGAATACATGACCTCCGCGCTGACTTCCCGCTGGATGTCGGTGACCTCCTCGGGCCGCTCATCGATGAGCAGTAGCATCAGGTGCACATCCGGCGCGCAGTGGGTGATGGCCTGGGCGATCTTTTTGAGCAAGATGGTCTTTCCGGCCTTTGGCGGGGCCACGATCAGCGCCCGCTGCCCCAGGCCGATGGGGGCGATAAAGTCCAGCATACGGATGGCCAAATCGCTGCCGCCCGTCGGGGATTCCAGGGTAAGCCGCCGGTTGGGGTGGATGGGGGTCAGGCTGTCGAACGCCCGGCGGGCAACGGCCTCCCCGGGGGTCTTGCCGTTGATACTTTCGATGTACATCAGGGCGCTGTAGCGATCCCCTTCCCGACGGGGACGGGTCTTGCCGCAGACCAGATCACCGTTTTTAATGGAAAAGCGCCGGATCTGGGCGATAGAGACGTACACATCCTCCCGGCCCGGCGTACAATTGTTGGCACGCAAAAAGCCATAGCCGTCTGGCTGCAATTCCAGGATACCGCCACCGTCTCCGCACATGCCCGCCGCCAGCATCTCCGGCACCGCCGGATTGGAGGTCCCGTACTCCTCGTTATAATAGCCGGTAGCCCTGCGGGTATAGGTCGAGTCCTGTGCGGCAAAAGGCGCCGCCATGTGTTGTGCAGGCATGGGGGGTGGTGCCACAGGCGGCGCCGCAGGGGGCGGCACAGGCGCTGCCTCGCCGGACAGCTTGCGTATGATATCGGCTTTATGGATGCCCGCAGGCAACTTCACCTGCCGATTGCGGGCAATTTTGCGCAATTCGATCACGGTACACTGCTCATATGTAGGTTGCTCCAAAGGGTTCAGCTCCTCTCACGTGGAACGCCATATGCGGTAAAGAAATGGGCTGTTGAAAGCATATGCAAAATCTTTCCTCTTTATGCGTCCGCATCTTGCATCCAGCCCGACGATTTGATACCATGAAGGTACTTCGCCGTAAAGGAGAGCTGCTCGATGAATGTTGGAGTTTGTATTGTCCACGGGCACGGCGCCATATCGGAGCAATTTGCCCAGGCCGCAGCACTGGGGCTGCACCACTGTCAATTGGTGAGCTGGCTACCCGCCTTGTGGAACGACGCGGAGGCCGCCATGATCACTGAACAGTGCAAAGCGCACCACATGACCATCACAGCCTTTTGGTGTGGGTGGGAAGGCCCGAAGGCCTGGAACTTTGTAGAAGGGCCGGAGACCCTGGGTCTGGTACCCCCGGTGTTCCGTCATGTCCGCATGGGCAACCTGATGGACGGCGCGGACTTTGCAAAAAAGCTGGGCATTGCCGACGTGGTCAGCCACATGGGCTTTGTACCGGAGGTTCCTAGCGATCCCAACTATCCCGGTCTGGTGGTGGCCCTGCGCCATGTGGCGGCACACCTAAAAGCACAGGAACAAAACCTGCTCTTCGAGACCGGGCAGGAGACCCCCATCGCGCTGCTGCGCCTGTTCGAGGATGTGGCCACCGGCAACCTGTACGTCAACCTGGACCCCGCCAACCTCATCATGTATGGCAAGGCCAACCCGGTGGACGCCCTGGAGGTTTTCGGCGATTATGTGCGCGGCGTCCACGCCAAGGACGGTCTGTATCCCACCAACGGCCGCAGCTTAGGCCCGGAGGTCAAGGTAGGACAAGGCCGGGTGGACTTCCCCGCATTGCTCAAAGGGCTCAAGGCCCACGGCTTTGACGGTTGTCTTACCATCGAACGGGAGATCTCCGGTGAGCAACAGCGCGTGGATATCCGCGACACCCGCGCTTACCTGCTGTCCTTGATCGATCAGCTGTGATGGGTGGCCATGCGCTGTTGTACATAATCATGAATGGCGCGTAAAAACGCATCCCCATAACGCACCAACTTGGTCTGCCCCACGCCGGGCACATCCAAGAACGCACGTCCGTCGGTGGGCAAACGCTGGCACATCTCCCGCAGCGCGGCGTCGGAAAATACGATGTAAGCGGGCACGTGCTGTTCCTCGGCAATGTTGCGCCGCACCTGTTGCAAGATAGCGAACAGCTCCTTCTGTGCACTATCGGAAGGCGCTTTCGCTTTTGCCTGTCGCCGAAGGGCGGGGGCCAGCTCCACTGCCCTAGGCGTACAGGTACCGCAACCATCGCAGCGTTTGGGCGCCGTCTCGCCAAAGTAGGCCAGGATAAACTCCCGCAGGCAGCGTGCTGTGGTGCAATAAAAGGTCATGCGGCGCAACAGCTCCAAGTCATTGCCCCGCACCGCGCTGGCCTCCTCCGGGGTCATCGTCTGCTCGTTGGCCTCCGCATTGCGATCAATCATAAACTGGTGCATGCGCACGTCCTGCTTGCTATAGAGCAGGATGCAGTCCGCCGGACTCCCGTCCCGGCCCGCGCGACCGGCTTCCTGATAGTATCCTTCAATATTCTTTGGCATATTGTAGTGCACCACAAAGGCCACATTGCTCTTGTCGATACCCATGCCAAAGGCGTTGGTGGCCACCATTACCGTCACCCGATCATATAAAAAGTCCTCTTGATTCCTCTGGCGCTGATCGTCCGGCATGCCCGCGTGATACGCCGCCGCCTGGATGCCATAGGCCCGAAGCGCCTCAGTGACGCTCTCCACATTTTTGCGGGTAGCGCAATAGACGATCCCGCACTTTCCCTCCCGCCGGCCCAGGATGTGCATCAGCTCCTGCATCTTGTCCTTAGGCTTCAGCACCTCGAAAAAGAGGTTTTTACGGTCGAAGCCGGTACGCATGACGTGGGGCTTGCGCAAGGACAGCATGTGGACGATGTCCTCCTGCACCCGGGGCGTAGCCGTGGCGGTATAGGCGCCTACGATGGGCCGCTTCGCAAAGCGTGCCACAAAGGCGGCGATCTGCAGATAGCTGGGCCGGAAATCCTGGCCCCACTGGGATACACAGTGGGCTTCGTCCACGGTGACCATGGCGATCTCCACCTGATCCACCATTTCCAAAAAGGCCGGGGTGGCCAGTCGCTCCGGCGCCACATAGATGATTTTGTACGCCCCGAGCGCCGCCCTGCGCAGTGCTTCGCGGGACTGGGCAGGAGACAGTGTGCTATTGATGTAGGCCGCCTTGATCCCAAGCTGGATCAGCGCCCGCACCTGATCCATCATCAAGGAAATCAGCGGAGAAACCACCAGCGTAATGCCCGGCAGCATCAGGGCCGGGATCTGATAACATACCGACTTTCCCGCCCCGGTGGGCATGATGCCCAGAACGTCGCCGCCGCCCAAGGTATGGTCGATCACCGCCGACTGCCCCTCGCGAAATTCGGTGTATCCAAAGTACTGTCGCAATATTTCCTGTGCATTCATCACGCTGTGTTGTGTCCTTTTTCATCAATATAGGCTAGACATGGCCCTCGACCGATGCTACTATACGAGGAGAGAATCAGTGCCCATTATAGCGCCACAGCGCGCGGTTGGCAACGCCGTTCGTGGCCATCATGCAAGGAGGTACTCCCCATGTTTCAGTTCCCCATCGGTGTCATGCTGGAATCTTTTCTGTTACCCGTGGATGAAGCATTGGATCGCGCCGCCGCCCTCGGCCTCCAAGGCGTACAGGTCTATGCCACTCGCGGAGACTTTTCCCCGGAGCGCTTTCATACTGCGGAGCGTCAGCTGTTCATGCGCAAGCTGAAGGACCGCGGCCTGGTGATCTCCGCCCTGTGCGGCGACCTGGGCAAAGCCTTTGACAACCCAAGCCAAAATCCGCAGCTCATCGATCAGTCCAAGGCCATCCTGGATCTGGCCAAGGAACTGGGCACCGATATCGTCACCACCCATATCGGCGTGGTCCCCACCGATGCCGCGCATCCCCGCTACAAGATCATGCAGGATGCGTGCTATCAGCTGGCGCAGTACGCGGACAGCCTGCAGGCCCACTTTGCCGTGGAGACCGGCCCGGAAACCGCCGAGGTGCTCAAGGGCTTCCTGGACTCGCTGCATTCCCGCGGGGTGGCGGTCAACATGGACCCGGCCAACTTCGTCATGGTCACCGGCGATGATCCGGTGCAAGCCGTGCATACCCTCAAGGACTATATCGTCCACACCCACGCCAAGGACGGCGTACGCCTGGCCATCGGCAATCCGGAAGTGATTTACCACGTCATTGAGGAAGAGCTGGGCAAGATGCGCTACTTTGAGGAAGTGCCGCTGGGCAAAGGCGGCGTGGATTTCCCCCGGTATGTCCAGGCCTTGGAAGAGATCGGGTACCGCGGATTCCTGACCATCGAGCGGGAGGTGGGCAAGAATCCTGAAGCGGACATTCACTTGGCCGCCTCCTTCCTGCGGAACATCCTGGGCGGGCTGTAAAGTATGGCACAGCCTTGACAAAGTCGGCCTTGCGTGCTATGATTCTCCCCGTTCCACACGGTGCTTTTGCCCAATTCACGGGCATGTTGGTGATCACACGCTTGTTGTTGCTGACAAGGAAGCTCGCTCGGGCTTCCTTTTTCATATGGCGTCGCCCTGTAAGGGTTGTGGACGGAAAGGAAATGAACCATGCATTTTGACCAAATGGGGCTCATCGCCCCGCTGTTGCGGGCTGTCACCGCCGCCGGATACGAGGAGCCTACCCCTATCCAGTGCGCCACCATCCCCTTGGTGCTGGCGGGCAAGGATGTGCTGGGGTGCGCCCAGACCGGCACCGGCAAGACGGCGGCTTTTGCCCTGCCGATCCTGCAACTGTTGGCCCGCCACGAACAGCCCCGGGGCGGCGCGACACGGCCCATCCGCTCCCTGATTCTGACCCCCACCCGGGAATTGGCGATTCAAATCCACGAAAACTTCAAACCAGACGGACAACGCATGGGGTTGTCCGCCTGCGTCATCTTTGGCGGCGTACAGCAAAAGGCCCAGACCGACCAGTTGGCCCGTGGCGTAGATATCCTTATCGCCACACCGGGCCGCCTGTGCGACCTGATCGGCCAAGGCTTTATCAAGCTGACCGGCCTGGAGATCTTTGTGCTGGACGAGGCCG
>JAVBUS010000234.1:0-3413 GCA_031555125.1 Eubacteriales bacterium
TGGCCGTTGTGCGGCATTTGGCGTTGGACATCCTCAAACAGTATCCGGAGAATATCAGCCTCGCTAGAAAACGCAGGCGTTGCTCCTATGATGACTCTTTCCTCGAAAATGTTTTGCGTTCCGTTCATGCGTAGGCCGTGCACCTTTTGGCCGCCTTTCCCAAATCAATAGGTTATTTCATTTTCTGGCACACATGCTCCATCAGGCGCACCGATTCATGGAGCATGTCCACGGCCTCCATGCGCATATCGCGCAGGATCAGACTGGGGGGCTGCTGGGCGGCCAGCACGAATCGCTTGTCGGTATCGTGGAGCGCCATGAACAGTTTTGCCCCGTCCAGTTGGGCGTGGGGTGAAAACTTCATCACGATCTGTCCGGTGCGATGCACCACGCTTTCGATCCCGATGGAGGAGCACAGCGCTTTGAGGTGCGCGATGGCGATCAGATTGATCACCGGTTCCGGCAAATCGCCAAACCGGTCGGTGAGCTCCTCTTCCACGTCCATACGAGATTCCCGATCCTCAATTGCGGAGATGCGCTTGTACATCTCGATGCGCTGATACTCTCCGCGAACATACTCCACCGGCAGGAAGGCGTCCACCTTCAGCTCCACCCGGGTCTCGATGTCCACCTGCTCTCCCAGCTCGCCACGGATTTCGCGCACAGTTTCTTCGATTAACTTCACGTACATATCGTAGCCCACCGCCGACATTTGACCGCTCTGCTCCGGCCCCAGGATGTTGCCCGCGCCGCGCAGTTCCAGGTCCCGCATGGCAATGCGGAAGCCTGAGCCAAATTCTGTAAACTCCCGAATGGCCTCCAGGCGCTTCTGGGCGGTCTCGGTCAGCACTTTGTCCTGTCGCACCGTCAGGTAGGCCTAGGCCAAACGATTGGAGCGCCCCACCCTACCCCGTAACTGATACAACTGGGCCAGACCAAAACGGTCCGCATCGAACACGATGAGGGTGTTGGCCGTCGGGATATCCAGACCCGACTCAATAATGGTGGTACACAGCAGCACATCGTAGGCGTGATCGTAAAAGTCCATCATCACATCTTCCAGGGCATGCTCCCGCATCTGGCCGTGGGCGATGGCGATGCGGGCCTCCGGCACCAATTGGCACAAACGCTGGTGGAACCGCTCGATATGCTCCACCCGGTTGTACAGAAAATAGACTTGACCCCCCCGGGCGATCTCCCGCAGGATGGCATCGCGAATCATGCCGTCCTGGTATTCCACCACATAGGTCTGGACAGGATAGCGCTCCTCCGGCGGGGTCTCCAACACGCTCATGTCCCGAATGCCCACCATGGACATGTGCAGGGTCCGGGGAATGGGCGTAGCCGACAGCGTCAGCACATCAATGTTGTTCTTCAGATTCTTTATGGACTCCTTGTGGGCCACGCCGAAGCGCTGTTCCTCGTCCACGATGAGAAGACCCAGGTCTGGAAAGTGAACATCCTTGCCCAACAAGCGATGGGTGCCTACCAGAATATCCACGTTACCCATGGCCACATCCTTCAAAACAGCACGCTGCTCGGCGGCGCTCTTGAACCGGCTGATGACCTCCGCCCGCACGGGAAAGCCGTCGAACCGCTTCTGGATGGTATTGAAATGCTGCTGGGCCAGGATGGTGGTGGGCGCCAACAGGGCCACTTGTTTGCTGTCCATCACGGCTTTGAAGGCCGCACGCAGGGCCACCTCCGTCTTGCCATACCCCACGTCCCCGCACAACAGGCGATCCATACAGGTAGCGTTTTGCATGTCGTGCTTGATCTCTTCGATGGACTGGAGCTGATCCGGGGTTTCTTCAAAGGCGAAGTTATCTTCGAACTGGCGCTGCCATGGCGTATCCGTGGCAAAGGCGAAACCCGCTTTTTCCTGACGCTGGGCATACAACTTGACCAGGTCAAAGGCCAGCGCTTTAATGGACTGCTTGACCTTTGCTTTTTGCCGCTGCCACTCGGTGCCACCCAGGCGGTTGATATGGGGGGCCATCTTTTCCCCGCCGATATACTTTTGTACGCGGTCCAACTGATCCGTAGGCACATACAGCTTATCCGCACCCTGATACGCAATGAGCAGGTAGTCCCTGTATGTGCCCTCGCTCTGCAACCGCACGGTGCCGCCGTAGATGCCCACGCCGTGGCTCTCGTGCACCACATAATCCCCCACCTTCAGGTCGGTAAAGGCGGCAATTTTCTCCCCGGTCTTTTTGCGGGCTCTGGCCTTTTTTTGGCCGATGCCAAAGATTTCGCTGTCGGCAATGACCACAAAGCCCGCTTCAGCGCATTGATAGCCGTGGGCCAAGCCCAACGGCAGAATCAGCGCTTCGCCGGGGGCCATTTTCTGCTCACGGGCTTCGCTACAGGGCACCACGCACGACAGCTCCAGCAAGGACTGGGCCAAGCGTTGGCCCCGCGCCACGCCGCCGGAAAGCAACACCACTTTTAGCCCCTGTTCTTGCCAACGCCGCATGTCGTGGGCCATCTCCCGCAGCTGTCCCTGATAGCTGGGGGCGCTGATGCTCTCCAGCTTGACAAGGTGCTTGGGGGTCAAGCCCGCCATGGTGCGCAGGAAGGAGCTGAGGGTCACCGTTGGCCCCTGGGTCAACGCAGGCAGCAAAGCGGGCCAGTCCAGCAATAGATCGGCCTGGGCGGGCAACGCCTCCCCCCGCTCCAACGCGCCGGTATACTGCTCCACAAACTCCAGTGACCGGTTCTCGCACCGCTCCCGCAAGCGGTCGGGTTCGTCCAACAGCACGATGGGCGCATCGCAATAATCCAGCACCGTAGCAACCTGGGGATACACCACGTGGAGCCATCGCTCCAGGCCATGCACCTGCCGCCCAAGGCGTAGCGCATCCGCCATGTCCCGCAGTACGCCCGCGGTGCGTTCCGCTGGATCAGCTGTCATGCGCGGCATGGGCGCCGACGCGGGTTGCGCCTGTGCGTCCCCCATTTTCATATCCCACAGTCCGGGCAGTTCGTCGCTTTCGTCCTCCCAGGGGGCGATCTCCTCCAGGGAAGGCAGCTCCACCTCCGGCACGGAACGGGCCGCACCCTTGGGCCGGAGCTGTTTGCCTCCGGCCTGCGCCAGTGCAGCCAGAATCCGATCGGCAATATCCGGACCTTGGTCTGGATCGATAAGCGCTTCCCCTGCCGGGGCAATGGTCAGGGAGGGCACGCGATGTTGCGAGCGCTGCGTCAGCACATCGAACCTGCGGCTGGAGTCCACGTCCTCGTCAAAAAACGCGATGCGCATGGCCCCCAAGGCCGCAGGCGGGTAGACATCGCAGATACCGCCGCGCACCGCAAACTGCCCCTTGCCCTCCACCATCTCTTCCCGGGTGTATCCGGCGGCCAGCAGGCGGTTGTTCAGTTCCTCCAAAGGCATGCGCTGACCCTCGGCC
>JAVBUS010000218.1:0-3407 GCA_031555125.1 Eubacteriales bacterium
CACCCATTCGGACCGGTAACCCAGCAGCCCATCGGGCATGAACTGGTACAGGGTGGGGGCGTTCTTGGTCAGCTGATCGTTGGACTGGGTGGCCTGGCGGGAATAGATCATCAACGCGCTGCCCAGGCTGCGGCCATATAGCAATGCGGGCACCAAGATCAGCAGATAGACCGCAGGGAATACCCAGGCGTGACGCAGTTTGTACTTTTTGTGCAGTAGCCCGAACAGCACCATAGGAAAGAAAAAGATGGTCTGGATCTTAAAAGCAAAGGCGATGGTCAGCAAGGCCACCGACAGAATGGGGCGATCGGCCAGCATAGCGTACAGGCAGGCCAAGATAAAGAACACATACAGGGAATCGCACTGGGCCCAGTACGCGCCGTTAAACCACACCGTGGGCAGCAGCAGCACCAGCCCCAGGACCATCATGCCGTAGCGGGGATGCAAAAACCGTTCCACGATGCACATGGCCATGATGGCCAGGGCGAAGTCGAACAGAATGGACAGAAACTTGATCAGATACAGGTCGTTGACCTGGAGCTGGGCGAACAAGGCCAGCAGATATTGGTAGGGCAGGTTGTAGTCGCCGATCTCCATGGCGATGGCACGGAAGCCGTGGGTGCGGAATGTAGTCACCCATAGGGACAGAAAAGAGCTGTAATCTGCCGAGCCCTGGTTCAGCACTGCCATGCGGATATACAAGGCGACTACCACCAGCGCAGTCAGGTAGGCAAAGCGTAGCCAGTCCATCCGACGCCGGGCTACAAACCACGCCATCACCGCCACAAACAGCCCGGCGAACATGCCCAGCACCGTCATGCGTTCGGCATCCGTGGCGCAAAAGGCCAGGTCTTTGATGGGGCCTTTGACGCGGAACAGCACTACGAAGATGGCGGCCATCACCGGTAGGCTGATCCATTGGAGGACCTGACGGTGGGCCTGCCCAAATTTGGCCATGCGCGTCATCCATGTCTGCATGTGTTTCTCTCTCCTACTTTCCTGTGTACACCTCTGGATTGACTACCCGGGCCGGGCGTCCGCCGTCCAGTACATCCAGGATGTTTTGCGCGGCGCGGGCTGCCATGGCCTTGCGGGCCTCATAGGTGTTGGTGCCGATGTGGGGGGTGAGCACCACCTGCTCCAGGGTGAGCAGCGGCGCGGGAATGTGGGGCTCGTCTGGGTATACGTCTAGCCCGGCACCGCTGAGGTGGCCGGAGGTCAGCGCTTCCAGCAGGGCGGTGGTGTCCACCACGGCCCCCCGGGCGGTATTGATGAGCATTGCGCCCCGCTTCATGTGGGCGATGCGGGCGGCGCTGAGCAGCCCTTGGGTGGCCGGAGTCAGGGGACAGTGCAGGGTCACCGCGTCGCTGGCGGCCAACAGATCGTCCAGGGGGAGATAGGCGGTCTGCCCAGCCAGGTCGGGGGAAAGGGGCGTGCGGTTGTGGTACACCACCCGCATGCCAAAGGCCGTGGCCATATCCCGCACAGCGCGGCCGATGCGGCCCATGCCCACGATGCCCAGGGTGCGTCCCTCCAGGCTGTGGCCCATGTGGCGACCCAGGCCGAACACGCCCTCCGGGGCCTGGGTGCGCAGCTTGTGATCCAACTCGGTGATCCGGCGGCTTAGGGATAGCAGCAGGGCCATGGTCAGTTCCGCCGTGGGGCCGGTGGTCTCCTCTGGCAGGTTGGTCAGGGGAATGCCCGCCCGGGTCAGGGCGGCCACATCCACCCGGTCATAGCCCACGCCGTAATTGCTGACCACCCGCAGTTTTTTGGCTGCCGCTACAAAGGCGGCATCGATGGCGCCGCAGGCCAGCACAGCATCCACCTGGGGGGCGAAGCCCAACATCTCCGATGGGGTAAAGGCCGCTTGGGCGGGGGGATACAGCACTTGGCAACGGGTTTGTAACGCTTCAAGCCCCGGCTTGGGGATGGGGGCAGTAATGAGTACGGTGGGTTTCATGGGAAAGCACCTCCTGATAAAAAGCCTTTTATCATTGTAGCAAACCCGGGGCCGGGACGCAAGCACGGTCTATCCGCCTGTCGCCGATCATAAAATAAAGCAGGCAAGTGATGTGCCGACAGTGTAAAAGGAGTGAGGGCATGGGCGGAATAGCCGGATGGATCGATTGGCAACCCCACGCGCTCGCAACTATGCCTGCGCAGACCCACCTCGACAATATGGCGCGGACCATCGCCCATAGGGGGGGCGGAGACTTTGGCACCATGGCCGATGTCTTTGGCGCCTTCGCGCAGTTACCCGGTCCCCTGGTACGGGTGCTGACCAGGGATGGGGCGCGTTATGCGGTGGTTTGCGATAGCCTGCTGGGGGCCACGGCTCAGCTGCGTCGACGGCTGAGCAAGCAAGGCTACGCCTTTGAGGGCGAGAGCGATGCGGAAGTGATTTTGGCAGCGTACCTGCTGGAGGGCGAGGCCTGTGTCGCTTCCCTTAACGGCTCCTTCGCCTTTGTGATCTGGGATGGGGCGCGGCACTGCGCCTTTGCCGCGCGGGATGCCCTGGGCACAAAGCCTTTGTTTTATACGGTTACGGAGGGTGGGACGGCCTTTGCATCGGAGATCAAGGCCCTGTTTGCCCACCCGGATTGTGTGCCTGCCCTGGATGCGGATGGACTGAAGGAAGTGCTGGCCATCGGGCCGGGGCGCACGCCAGGCAACGGGGTCTTTCAGGGCGTTCACGAGCTGCTGCCGGGTACCTGCATGCGGTTGGATGCCGCCGGCGTGCATCCCCATACCTGGTGGGTGCTCCACGGCCGCCCCCACATCGATACCATGGAGGACACCATCGAGCAGGTTCGAGCGCTACTGCTCTCCTCCATCCGCCGTCAGTGGCCCCAAACCGGTGGGGCTTGCGCGCTGCTGTCCGGGGGACTGGATTCCAGCATTCTGACTGCGGTGACCGCAGAGTTGGCCCAGGGGCAGTTGGAGACTTTCTCCTTCGATTATGTGGACAACGACAAAAACTACCGGGCTACCAGCTTTCAGCCCGAGGCAGACGCCCCCTATGTGCAGATGGTGCGGGAACATTGCGGTACCCGTCATCAAATCCTGCTGTGTGACAACGACGACTTGATCAGCGCATTGCTGCCCGCCATGACCGCCCGGGATCTGCCCGGCATGGCCGATATCGACGCGTCACTGTTGTACTTTTGCGGGCAAATGGCGCAGCGGGGCCAGCGAATCGCCTTTTCCGGTGAGTGCGCCGACGAGATTTTCGGCGGGTATCCCTGGTTCTATCGGGAGGAATACCTGCGTGCAAACACCTTCCCATGGAACACCGATCCCACGGCTTGAATGCAGGCCCTGGAGCCCGGGGTGGCGGAAAGCCTGCGACTGAAGGAACACGTGCAGGTACGCTATCAGGAGATGCTGGCCCAGGTGCCCGTCCT
>JAVBUS010000004.1:0-2552 GCA_031555125.1 Eubacteriales bacterium
TTGGGTTTTTCCCTCCCTAACCACCTTGCTTAGTGCGTCTCGCTCTGCACCTGTCAGTGTCACTCTGTACTTGATATTCATCCGTACACCCCCTTATCTGGATTCTACCAGATTGAGAATGCTTTAACAAGTAACTTTAAAAATTACATAGTACTAGCCAGCCGATGAAATCTCTCGCTAGCTCTTCGGCGAAATCTAATTGGAATTCGTATCAGATTGCTGCGATGGGCACGGGCCGGCGAGTCACAGGACGTTGGGGCGCGGACACATCACAGCGCGTTGCGATTGTGCAGGATCCACTTCGCCCGGTCCAAGGGGTCCACCCCCCGGCGGATCGCCGTGGTCCCCAGCGATAGGGGGCAATCGCGATACCCCGCAAAGGCGGTTTTCAGTTGCCCTCGGCCGCCGGTGAGGGAGGCCAACCGCACCGGAAAGTCGATGCTGGTGGCCACGGGCAGCTGCGCCTCCATGTGTACCAGGTCGCCCCGGATCACCGGGCTGTCATAGGTGCCCCGCATGGCCAGGATGTCGCCCACCAGGCGATTGGCCAGGGAGGCATCGGCGGTGATGCGGGCGAGCAGCATGGGTTCCAACAGGCCACTGCCGCAGCGGCGTAGGCCATCCATGAACGCCATGGGCGTGGCCAGAAAAAAGTCCAGGGGGTGGGTGTGGATCAGGTGATGCTCGCCGCCGATGAGGGTGACGCGGCAATCCGTGACCTCCCAGCCGTGAAGGCCCTGGCGCATAGCCCGGGGCAGACATTCCTCGATGTGATGCTGGTACCGGGGCAGGATCTCGATGGGGGGCACCACGGACGCGAACTGCACGCCGGTGCCCCGGGGGAGGGGATCCAGCTGCAGTTTGATCACCGCCCAGCAGGGCTTGGGCATGGTGTAGGCCTCGAATCCGACCCCGGACTGCATCGGCGTTTCCTTGTAAATGACCGTGGGCGGCGAAAAGGTTACGGACAGGTTGTACCGCTCCCGCAACAGATGGGTCAACACCTCCAGCTGGATGGCCCCCATGACCCGGATGTGCAGTTCCCGGGTCTCCTGCACCCATTCGGCATCCAGCAGGGGGTCCTCGTCGGCCAGCTCCGCCACCGCCTTGCGCAGGGGCGCGGGATCCGGAAAGTTGCCCAGGATCCGCACCGCGAACAGGGGGGTGGCCATGCTAGGCAGGGTGCGCCCCAGGCGCCGACCCAGGATATCCCGACACCGGGCATCGGTAAGACCATACACCGCCCCGATATCCCCGGCGGTGAGGATGCCCGCGTCCTCCCGCTTGGGACCGTTGACCCGGCGGATCTGGGTGGCCTTGCCCTGAATGGGCTCCCGGATGCCCTCCCGCAACAGTTCCACGGCGTCCCGGTTGCGCAGGGTGCCCTGGAACAGGCGGACGTGGGCGATCTTGCCCATGGTTTTGTCATGCTCGATTTTGTATACCGTGCCCACCGCCGGACCGTCCGCCTGCAGCGACGCGGCGGGTAGGCAGGTACACATGGCCTGCAACAGGTCGTCGATGCCCACCCCCAGCGCAGACGAGCCAAACACCAGGGGAAAAACCTGCCCGGCCACGGCTTGCGCACAAAGGCAACGCCGCAATTCTGTTTCCGGCAAGAGGCCGCCGGACAGGAAGGCGGTGGCCAGGGCCGGGTCGTGCTCGCACAGGGACAGCAGCGCATCCTCCCCCACTGCAGGCACCGGCGATACGCCGCAGGCCCGGCTGCCGATGCCGTCGGGCCGGTTCAGGGGCACGATGTGGGGGGATAGGCTCTCCCGCAGTTCCGCCAATAAGGCGTCGGGATCGCAGCCTGCCCGGTCGATCTTGTTGATGTACAGCAAGGTTGGCAAGCCCATGTCGCGCAGGACTTGCCAGAACAGCTCGGTCTGGGACTGGATGCCTTCCGCTGCGGAGAGCACCAACACCGCGCAGTCCACGGCGTATAGGGAGCGCTCCACTTCCCCGGTAAAGTCCATGTGTCCCGGGGTGTCGATCAGGTTGATGCGCACGTCCCCGTGGGTCAGCACCGTGGCCGCGGCTTGGACGGAGATTCCCCGCCGCCGCTCGATGTCCAGCCAGTCGGTGTGGGTATTGCCTTGCTCGATAGAGCCGGGGGCTTTGACCATGCCTGCGTGATACAATAGTTGCTCCACGGTGGTGGTCTTGCCCGCGTCCACGTGGGCCAGCACCGCAGCGTTGATGATGGGCATAGGGGCCTCCTTGGTGGTATCAGTGATGACAGTATATCACACAGCCGGTTTATGGTGTATAATGGCGGCGACGATAGAGCACAGGGGGGATAACGTTATGCAGGAAAAAAAGCACACATTGGCAGGCATGACGCTGGCCCAAAAGGTGGGGCAGCTGTTTATGGTGGGCTTTCATGGCGATGCGGTGGACGACCAGATCCGTACACTGATCACGGGATACCACGCGGGGAACGTGGTGCTGTTCCGGCGCAACTTTTCCACCCGGGAGCGCATCCGCACCATGACGGCGGCGCTGCAGGAACTGGCGACGGCGACCAGGGTGTAAGCAGCGGACGGCCG
>JAVBUS010000266.1:0-7244 GCA_031555125.1 Eubacteriales bacterium
GCATTCGCCATGGACAAAGTCGCCATTGCCCCCAGGTACAGCAGGGCTACACCGATCAATACACTGCGCCAGAAGGGCAGCTTCCTCTCGTAGCTATACAGGGCGAACAGCGGCCCTGGTACCAGCAACAACACAACAGCCAGCGCCACCTGCCCGCCGCATACCGTCCCCCACCAACCGATGGTGGCGGCCGCGCAGACGATGGCGGTCACGCGTCCGGCATACTGTGCAATGCAGCACAGCATGACCGGCAGCGCCAGGGCCAAAAAGGGCAAACACATGGCGTACGCGCACAACAGAAGCGCCGCTCCCTCCGCCGGGGGCGTTGCCAGCCAGTTGCGCCCAAAGGGCATGAGCACCCACATAGCAACCGACCACAACCCCACGGCAATCAGCGACGGGAGCGGGCGGGTTTCCTTCCATCTAAGAACGTGCATTCCTTTTCCTTGCCTCCGCAGGTTCAGTTTCGCAATTCATTGTACGCGAACCACCTACGCCTGTCAACCGCGCAGCGCCACCAACACGGCCAGAGCAATGCCCAAAAGCCCGGCGAGCCCGCTGTAGAGCATCAGTTGGCCACGTTGCTTGGGATCCGCATCCTTTCGCCGGATGGCAAAGAAGAAGGAACCCAGCGACAGGAACGGCAGGGGCAGTACAAGCCAAAAAAGTCCCGGCATGCTTTTCCTCCTATTCTTGGCGGCAAAAGGCCAGACACGCGCGGCATAGGGCATCCACGTCCCCGGCCAGCTGATCCGCCGCCCGCAACTCCGATACAGGGCCGCTGCCATAGGTCACAGCGATGGACTGAACGCCGGCCTCCCGCGCCGCTTCTACATCGGTGTGCCGGTCGCCTACCATGAGCACCCGGAGCGCGTGGTGCTTCTGCGCCCACTCCGTCAGGCGCATGGCCTTGGTGACCCCCAGGGCAAAACCAGCGCGTTCCGCAAAGAAGGATCCGATGCCCGTAACGTCGCAAACCGCCCGCATGTAGCTGGGCAATCCATTGGTCAGCAGGCACAGCACGGACTCTCGCTGCAGTGTCAGCAGCATATCCAGCACGCCGGGGAACAGCTTTGCCCCCGTGGGCACCAGTTCCTCGTCAACGCGAGCCATGACGGCCATCAGTTCCGGCGCACGCTCCACAGGCAGTCCCAGAAGCTGGCATTCCTGCTCCGCATTGGGGCCGTTGAGCAGCTCCAGCATCCGCTGGGAGACTGGGGGCAGACCCATGGCCTCGATGACCCGGCGATGGCACTCGATGGACATTGCATAGCTATCCAACAGCGTGCCGTCCAGGTCAAAAACGATCATGGGCCTTCGCTCCCGCGCATACAACGCACTCTCCAGGGCCTCCACGCCCGCATTTGTACTGTGCTCCGGCGTCCATACGCCCTCAGACTGGATATCGGGCTTCTGCTGCTGGCTCAAAAGATCGTCCTCCTACTTCGCGATGCGATCCACGCCGCCCATGTAGGGGCGCAGGACTTCGGGCACGGTGACGCTGCCGTCCTCGTTTTGATAATTCTCCAGGATGGCGGCCACGGTACGCCCTACGGCCAGGCCCGATCCGTTGAGGGTATGCGCATGCTGGGGCTTCTCCTTGGCTTGCTCCCGGTAGCGGATCGCTGCCCGGCGCGCCTGGAAATCTTCGCAGTTCGAGCAGCTGGAAATCTCCACGTACCGACCATAGCTGGGCATCCACACTTCGATATCATAGGTCTTTGCGACGGAAAAGCCCATGTCCCCCGCACACAGCAGTATCACGCGGTAAGGCAATCCCAGCCGCTGGAGCACGTGCTCCGCGTCGGCGGTCATGCGCTCCAACTCCTCGTAGCTTTGCTCCGGCTTAGTGATCTTAACCAATTCTACCTTATTGAACTGATGCTGGCGGATCAGGCCGCGGGTATCCCGACCCGCCGACCCTGCCTCCGCCCGGAAGCAGGCGCTGAAGGCCACATGGCGAATGGGCAACGCCGACCCGTCCAGGATCTCGTCCCGGTACATATTGGCTACCGGCACCTCCGCTGTGGGGATCATGTAGTAGTCCGTGTTGGTCACCTTGAACATGTCCTCCTCAAACTTAGGGAGCTGCCCGGTACCGGTCATGGTGGCGCGGTTCGCCATATAGGGCGGCAGCACCTCTTCATAGCCCCGGGCGGCATGGGTATCCATAAAAAAGTTAATAATAGCGCGCTCCAACCGTGCGCCCAACCCACGATAGAAAGTGAAGCGGGCACCGGTGACCTTGGCCGCAGTCTCGAAGTCCAGCACCCGCAAATCCGTGCCGATGTCCCAATGGGGCTTGGGCTCCCAGGCGAACTTTCGGGGCGTGCCGTTGCGGCGCTGCTCCACATTGTGGCGTTCATCCTCGCCATCGGGCACATCTGCCGTCGGGATGTTGGGCACGGTCAGCAAAAAATCCTCCATCTGGGCATCCACCTCCGCCACCTGGACATCCAAGGCAGCAATGTGATCACCCACCCGGCGCATGGCGTCCATCACAGGCTGCGTATCCTCGCCGTTTCGCTTCATGGTGGCGATGCGCGTGCTCTCCTCGTTGCGCTGATTCTTGAGCTGCTCCACCTGGGCCAGCAGAGAACGACGCTGTTCGTCCAATTGTAAAAATGCCTGCACGTCGATGGCCTTGTGCCG
Organism: Eubacteriales bacterium; assembly: GCA_031555125.1. Classification (GTDB taxonomy): domain Bacteria; phylum Bacillota; class Clostridia; order Christensenellales; family Aristaeellaceae; genus WQXF01. Next base: position 2,653 of record JAVBUS010000266.1, read on the forward strand.
CCGAGCCATGGCATCCAGAAGCTCCTGGGGGTTTTGACGGATCCGTCGAATGTCTAACATGGTGCCCCTCCTTCGTCTTGCGTCCTGTGTCGCCAGCGTCAGCGGCCGCAATGCACAAAAAACGTCCCTGTCCTACGACAGGGACGGTGTGTACCGCGTTGCCACCCTGCTTGGGCTATTCGCCCCAGCTCATTCGCGCCATATCGGGCGCACCCGTCGGCTCCTCGCCGAGTGCTCCAGGGTGGAATCCACGTTGGGCGGACTGCCTTGCACCAACCGACAGCTCTCTATACTCGCCTTTGCGCGATGTCCCCTTCTTCGCATGCGGCAGAACCGCATTTGATATATTATAGTCGGTTCCGGACCCAGATGCAAGGATATTTTACATTCTTCATATTACTTTGTTTTTTTCGCCACAATCTATCATCAGGATGAAAAAAATTTAATGTTCCCTAGGATACGACGCAATTACCCACTATTCGCCCTTATTCCCTATTTTCTTCGCTTGCATTGGCTGCGCTTTGTATGTATGATAGAATCAAACAAAAAGAAGAAATGACAAAAGAACCACAATCAGTAGTAGAGAAGGGGGGCTCGATGTGCAATATCTGTCGCTTCGCAAGCGCATATCGTTGACCCGCCATCTGGTGGAGACACAGTACAGCACCAACGGTCCGGATAGCTCGCTGCGCCTTAGCCAGTACTTGGACACACTGATCCATTATGCCATGCTAGTACGCAAAGGAGACTTTTGCCGCCACCCCATCAGGGGAGCCGTTACCGGCCGGCATAAGATACGGTTGTTGTCTAGACGGGCATCGTGATTCCGGCAGTGCACGCACTGCCCTTTTTTGTACCCCAACCAGTTTGACAAGGCTTTTCCGGCATAGTACAATACAGCATCGGGCATCATTGTGCACATAGGCAATCCCGGCATCTTTGCGCCGGAGAAAGAGGCACCGAATGGGCATCATCGCTTCCAGAAACCTGCCGGAGCAGCGGCGCGAATTGGGAGAGATTGTATACTTCGACCGCGGTGAACGCACCGGCAAGGACGGACGCCGCTATCTGCGTTACGCTATTCAGACCCACTTTGTGCAACGCCGTGAAAGCGCCACCGCTCTGGTGGAGCGCTACGTGATGCCGTTGTACCAGCCCGGGGACTGTGTGGCATTCGGCGCCAAAGTGATGGCCATGTGCACCGACTCGGTGCGGGAACGCAAGGATGTAAAGCCGGGCTTTTGGGCCAATCGGCTATGGCGCTTCGCCGGGATCAATCACACCGGCGTGGGCATGCATGAGCCCCACAAATTGCAGCTGGTCATCGACATCTGCGGTCTGCCCCGGGTGCTGATGGCCGCCGGGGTATCAGCGGTGACGCGGCCCTTTGGGGTACGCGGCCTGTTCTACAAAATCTGCGGCAAGGGTGTCGGCGGTATCGACGGGTTCTATACCCGTTCCTCCTTTGACCTGTACCACGATCTGGCCCTGATCAACCCTGACGAGCCTGAAGCCCTGTGTGACGTCATCACCGATGCGTTGCATATTCCGGTGGTGCTGATGGACGCCAATGACATCGAACAAAATCAGTTGGGTAAGGCGAAGAATTTCCCCCTGTCCGACGAACAGATCCAGGATGCGTTGGCCGACAATCCCTTTGGCCAGGGCGACGAGCTAACGCCGCTGATCCTGATCCGCCCCTGTGACCCATAACACGAAAAGGCGGCAATAACAGCCGCCTTCTTTCATATACTGCAGCATTTCTGTGTAGCGAGGAGGGGTTCCATGGCCAAGCGTGGCAGTTGCTTGGGGCGCCTGTTGCGCAAGCTCTTTTCCACCTGTATACTCCTGGCCATCATCGCCTATCCGTTCGCCGAACCTTTTTGGCTCCAGATAGAGGAAAAGACCCGGATCTATGTAGACTTGCCAGAGAACTTTGACGGCCTGCGAATCGCCTTTTTATCGGACATTCATGCCGGGGCTTTCTACAGCGCGGATCGGGTGCGGGATCTGGTGGCGCAAGTGCAAGCCCTGCACCCGGACATCATCTTATTGGGCGGGGATTACGCCACAGACTCGGACAGTGCGGTAGCCTTTTTTGCCGCTCAGCCCGGGTTTACCGCACCCTTGGGGGTGTACGCCGTGCCCGGCAACCATGACCGGGTGATGCCGGAGTCCAATCTGCCCCTTCTGCTCAGCGCCATGGAGGGCGCCGGGGTCACGCCGCTCTGCAATACCGTGACACCGGTGGAAGTAGCAGGGCAGCGCATCTTCCTGGCGGGCATCGATGACTATGCGGTAGGGCATCCCGACATCGCCGGGGTGGCCCGGGCGACGGAGGCAACGGCCTTCACAATCTTTGTGACCCACAATCCGGATGCGATTCCGACCGCGTTGACAATGGGCGACCACAACGGCAGCCCCAACTGGATGGATCTGATCCTGTGTGGGCACACCCACGGCGGCCAAGTGACCATCTTTGGTCAACGGGCGCTGTTCCCAGACATGAACCACGAGACCGGTGAACGCTTTCGCAGTGGCTGGAAGGCGGAACAAGGGATCGATATCCTGATCACCAACGGCATTGGCACCTCCTTTTTGCCCATGCGGTTTTTTGCCCGACCCCAGCTGCACCTGATCACCCTGCGTAAGGGATAGACGCGAGGCAGGGCGAATGCATGCAAATTTACATCCCCAGAAAATGAATGCAGTTGCGCTCCGAAGGTTTGAAAAGGGCGGCCGGAAAGCACTTTTATCGCCCGTGATGGCGAATTCCCTGCTCAAACAGGGAGTATCTCGCTCCCTGCGGAGAGCGGCCAGGGCTTTGCGGTCGCCCCGGACCTTCGCGGCGTCGCTCTCCAAAGCAAGTGATTTCACCCGTGGATACGAGACACCTCTTTCCATTTCTTGCATTTTGTGGTATCCTATATAGTCGAAAAATCTACACACACAGGAGAGGAACTATGGAACGTTTTGCCCCTTGCCGGCGCTTGCTTTTGCTTGCGCTATGTGTATTGGCCGGTTGCATGGGCAATCGCGCGTTTGCGGAAGCGCCTGTTGACATCACCGTGCAGTGCCTGCCGTATGTTTGGTCTAACCAATACTTGGAGAAGAATCTGTTCGACAGCAACCCCAAATCCGCTTGGAGCAGCGCACCCAAGCATGAGGGGAGCCACTTTTTTCAGATATATAAGCCCTTTGGCGAGGCTACGATCAACGTGATGTGGGCGGAGGCATTTACCGACCTGCGCCTACAGCGCATGCAAGACGGCGCTTTTGCGGACCTGCAAAGCTTTCCTCCGCTGAGCGCGGAAAAGAACGAAAGCTTTTATCTGCCGGAAGTGGCGGGTTTGTATCGGCTGACCAGCAGCAAGCCCATCAGCATTGCGGAGATACGGGTTCATGCCGGTCGCGTACCCAACTTTTTCACCGGCGCAGGGTATCCCAGCGGCCTAACAAAGGACTACCCAAAGGAGGAGCTGGAGCGCCCCGCACAGCGACGCGTAAACACACCCGACACCCCGGCAATGCAGACACGCCTTAAGGAACTGGGCTATTTTCAAGGCACGTGCAACGGTCGGTTTGAGATGGACTCCTATATGGCCGTGGTACGCTTCCAAAGGGCCAACGGTGTCTACGTCAACGGCACCCTGGACAAGCCCACCCAAGCCCGACTGTACGCCGAAGATGCCGTGCGTGGCAGCCTGGTGCCCGATGCCCCGCCCGCGCTGATGCAGCGTACCGCAAGCACCGTGGTGGCGTATGTACGCAGCAAAGTAGGCATGGGCTATGTATATGGCGCGGGCGGGCAGGTGTGCTCGCCGGATGTCCGCGCCGTGCAGGCACGGCAGTACACCGAGCACGCCGAGCTTATCCGCGATTTTTGCCGGCAGTGGGACGGTCTGGAAGTCTTTGATTGCGTGGGACTGTTTAAGTCCTTCCTGGCCAATTCCGAGGGGGAGTACCCGGAGCTGTGGCACACCAATGTCAACGGTGCCGTGCAGCGCTGGATGGTGGAGACCGGCCCCATCGAAACCATGCCCCGGGAGCCAGGGATCCTACTCTTGCAGGAAAACGCCGCAAAACCCGGTTCTTTTATCCATATGGGCATGTATGTGGGCGATGGCCAGTGCGTACACGCCCGAGGACACCGTTACGGTGTGGTGCAGGAACCCATGCCCCAGCTGTGGACCCACTGGGCCCGGCCCGTCTGGCTGACCTTCGACATCCCTGTGGAGGAGCCCGCCAAGGAATGGGTGGTGTACATGCCGGTAGGGTCCCGGGTGTTGGTAGACACCGCCACAGGCAACGCGCTCAATCTATACAAATACCCCATCGAGAATCGAAATAATCTGCTCAATGGCCTCCGCATCCCCAACCATACCGAACTGACCATCACAGAAGTACCCGCCGGCTACGGCTCCCACTTTTGGCGCAAGGTCTCCTGGCCGGACTCCGCCGGCGTCCTGCACACCGGCTATGTGTTTGCCAAGGATCTGACGCCGCTTTACCCGATCTTTCCGCCCATGCAACTGCGACTGCCGGTGCTGCCATAGGGCAGCGACTCTTCTCCCGCTACGGGGCCGTTTCAC
>JAVBUS010000043.1:0-3949 GCA_031555125.1 Eubacteriales bacterium
ATTATTACAAGGTCGCTGCCTACGCGGGCACCCCGAGTACACCCACGTATATCCAGGGCGCGTACAGCGCGGTGTCCGGCGCCAAGCCTGTCTTCACCACGCCGACGTTGACCGCCGCCCTCAATACCACCACCAATGTAGGCCTGAGCTGGACCAACGTACCCGCCGGTGGGTACGAGGTGGAGCGCTCCGTCAGCTCCGGCAGTGGGTTTACGGTGATCACTGCGGTTGCATCCGCAGCCACGCTCACTTTCGCGGATGCGAATCCGGTCAAGGGCAAGACCAATTACTATCGCGTCCGTGCCAAGGGTGTGGCCGCGGATGGAAAGACTTACTATGGCGCCTACAGCAAGGTGGTCAGCGTGCGCGCCGGTTGGCCTACCCTAACCCTGACTGTGGCCGCCGCCAGCCATGCGGGCATCAAGCTGGAATGGAACGCGGCAGCCGGTCTGTCCCCCAGCAAATATGTGGTGCAGCGCGGCCTGCGCTCCGACATGGCGGATGCCATCAGCATATCCGGTACCGTATCGGTCATCGGCGACATCGCCAGCTTTACCGACAGCAGTGTGCGTCTGGACACCACCTATTACTACCGGGTGCGCGCCCAGGAGACCGCCACCGATGTCAGCGCCTGGTCCGGCACCAAGTCGGCCAAGTCCGCCTTGGGCACGCCGACGATCACCGTGACCTCCGCCACCAATCACTCGCTGTACGTGGACTGGAAGGCCGTGCCGATGGCCGATGGCTATCTGGTGGAATACAGCTACAAGTCCGGCGGCCCCTTCTCCCGTGAGTGCACCGTCAACGTCAACGCTTCCACCGGCGCTGTGACCAGTGTGAATGCCGCCTATGGTGCGCAGGTGAATGCTGACGGTGCGGGCTACCGTGCCGCCGTGTACGGTGACGTGGGTGAGACCATCTACTATCGCGTCTCCGCCTTCTTCAACCGCGGCAGCGGTTCGGCCACGGTGCGCGTGGATTCGCCTTACAGTGCGGTCAAGGGCGCGGCGCCCAAGGCAATGGCCCTGACGTCCGCCACCTTCACCCGGGGCGTGACCACCAACACCATCACCTGGGTCGATCCCGCAACCATCTATAGCGGCACCTACGAGATCTATTGCGCCACCGGCACCAGCACCTCCTATGTCAAGGTTGGCGAGGTGTCCGCGACGAAGAACTCCTTTGTGCACTACAACATCCCCAACACCACGGCGGTCAAGTACCGCGTTCGCAGTTGCGAAAAGAACCTCTACACGAACAAGCTGTTCTACTCGCCCTACATCAATGCGACGCAGTTTGGCTTGTTCGCAGCGCCCGCATCGCTTCGTTCCTCGCCCCAGCCCCAGCCTCCGGCTGAGCTGCCCAAGCGGCAACGCTAAGTCGCCAACCCACATCACGAAAAACCGCCGCCCGGCATTCGCGCCGGGCGGCGGTCAGACCCTCAACAAAGTAGGTAATCCGATTTGGGGATGAATGAAGGGGCCTCGGCCCCTTCAAAATGAGATCGCATCGACCGGCTTTGCCGGTCGGGCGGGGAGCTTTCCGTTAGGAAAACATACCTACCATCACGAGCAAAGCGAGTCACGGCGCAAGCCGTGCATTCGAACGAAATGCAGGATGCATTCCGTTCGAGGGCGTCGACTTTGTCGACGCCCTGACCGCTGCCCGGCATTCGCGCCGGGCGGCGGTTTTTTCTGGTAACGATCACGGCACTTGTTGCAAACTGCCCAGTCCGTGCAGCATCCGCTGCCAAAGCACGCGGATTTTTTGCCGCAGGGTCAAGCGATCCCACAAGATCCCGTAGGCCTGCTCGGCCAGTTCGTAGGCCGGTGCCTCTAGCGCCAGGTTGCCGTAGCGTAGGGCGCAAACCGCGTTGGCCACAGGGGTCAGGGCGGGGAGGGGGGGCTGGGTAACCTGAGGATTGGCTTTACGGGGGGCGGCGTCGCGATCCCGCTGTGCCAAAGTTGCTTCCGCCCGTTCCAAATACGTCAAGGGAGATTCCGATGCCAGGGGCGCGATGCCTTGTGCGCGCAGCACCATGGTCAGACCGCGGTACCAGGCCATCAGTCGGGCGTCCCCATCCTGTTGGGCGGTGGCCACCCGGCTTGGCGCGGTGCGCAGGATACGCCAGGCCAGCGCGGCGGCGGCCATCAGCACCATCAGCGCCCACAGGATCCATAGGGGCGCGTCGGGAGGATCCGGTGGTTCCTCCGGCGGCTCGCTGGGGAGAGGCGGCTCCTCCGGGGGCGGGGTGGGCTCCGGCGTCGGTGTCGGCGTCGGCTCGTCGGCCTGGGGTTCCGGGGAAGGGGTGGGTTCATCGGGCTGGGGTTCCGGTGATTGCTCCGGCTCATCCGGCGGCGGTGTCTCTGGCTCCGGCGAAGGGGTGGGCGGTGGCGTTTGTTCCGGCGGGGTGTCATCGCCTACCGGTGGCGGCGGTTCTTGGCCGCTCTGGCTATTGGGGGAGGTGGGCGGCGTGGCGTCAAAGGGCAACCAGCCGAAGCCCTGGAAGTAGATCTCCGTCCACGCATGGGCTTGGAGGCCCGTTACCCGGGCGACGCCGTCTGCATCGGGTACCACGCTGTATCCTTCCACATACCGTGTGGGCAAGCCCGCGATACGCCCCAGCACGGCCAGGGAGGCCGCGAAGGAGGTACAGTACCCCTGCCGCTCCTGCAACAGAAACCAACTGACGAAGTCCCGGGACTGCGGCGGCACGTTCTGATCCAGGGTATAGGGGAAGGTACTGCGCAGGTACTCGGCCAAAGCCATCGCTTGCCCGTAGGGGGTTGTGGCGGCGGCGGTCAGGGTGTTGGCCAGATCCCGTACCTGCCCTTCCACGCTGCCGGGGAGCGCCAGATACCGTTCCCGCACGTCGCTCCAGTGATCGTCCTGCTGGCCGCGGGCTGCGTCCAGCAATGCGGGTATGCCCGGGGTGTCGCCGTTCATGGCATAGGCGGTAAAGGTGTACCGGTCGGCGGGAACGGTGTCCCGGGTGATAAAGACCTCGCTGGATGCGTTAAAGTAGGGCACCATGCTGCTGTCGGTATGCAGCGCGTCGTATCGCTGGGTCAGGAACAAGGTGGACACGCCCGGTGCGGTCATCGTCACCTCAACCTGCTGGGGGGCGAAGATCCCCGGCACGCTTCGGCGCAGGGCAACATCCGGGCGCAGGGCATCGAACACATGGTTGCGCAGGCCGGTCAACCGGGGATCAATGTACAGGTTCCGTGCGCCGGAACCGGCATCGACCCAGCCTGTGCCGGTATAGGTGTCCTTGGTAGTGGCCCGCAGCAGCAACTGCGCGTTGGTGCGCACGTCCATGACAGGCCGGTGCAGCGGATTGGCGGGCCCGCCCTGCGTGTCGCTGCCCATGGGCAGGTATCCGTCCCGCTGGAGGGAGTACGGATTCCGAGGTTCCGTAAAAAACAGGTGGTCCCGAACGATCTGCCGCAGTTCCTCGGCGGTCTGCTCCAGGGTGGGATTGGTCACCGTCTCCCGGGGCAAGAGCAGTATGGCCAACAGCACCGCGCCGATGGCCACGGGCAGAATGCGTCGCAAGGGCGTCCCCTCGTCGGAGGAGAGGCCGAACAGCAGCACCAATCCCAGCATGGCGGGCAGGCAGTACAGCAAGCTGCTGCGTTCGCCAAAGAACCATACGCCCAGCAATACCGTGGTGGTCAGCGACAGCAGGGGATAGAAGCCACCGCTATGCCGGGTCAGGGTGAAAACGATGGCGGTGATGGCCACCGCAAACAAACTGGCCAGCGGCACCGCAAACAGGCGCAGCGCCACCCCGTGGCCCTGGGACAGCAGGGTGAAAAGGGCGGGCAGATTGGTCAGCAGCGTGCGTTGAGCCGCCAGCCATAGGGCGGCCGCTACCGACAGTGTCAGGATCCCCGCCAGGTTGAGCCATCTGTTTAGACGTAAAACGGCCAGGGCCAAAGCGATG
>JAVBUS010000066.1:0-3621 GCA_031555125.1 Eubacteriales bacterium
TGCGTCCGACTTCGCCCCCAAACGTCTGGTGCGGCTGAAAGACGTGTGTCCCACGGATGTAGCCACCATCGCCTCCGCCGATACCTGGGGTGACCAGGAAGCGGCGCAAGCGCTGGTGAACATGCTGCGGGGCGGCATCCAGGCGGGCCTGGGCGATTGGCAGATCAGCGCCGGTTACCGTACCGTCGCACATCAGCAGCGCCTGCTGGATGAAGAGATCGCCCGGCTAAAGCGGGAGAACAAACTCTCCGACGCCGACGCCAAGAGCGCCGCGCTGCAAACCGTGGCCATCCCCGGCTGCAGCGAGCATCACACAGGCCTGGCCTTCGACATCACGATACCGGGCAAGTTCTTTATCGATACCAAGCAGGCCAAGTGGCTGGCGGAGCACTGTCACGAGTACGGCTTTGTCCTGCGCTATCAAAAGAGCAAGGAAAAGATTACCGGCATCCTGGCCGAGGCGTGGCATTTCCGCTATGTGGGCACGGAGATCGCCCAAATCATGGTGGACAACGACTGGTGCCTGGAAGAATATATTGATCACATGCAATAAGGAGCGTTTATGCGTCTGTTCAAAATCATGCTGATGGTTTGCCTGATGGTTTGCTTATCCCTTCCCGCGCTGGGGGCGGACGCCCCGCTGCTGGTCAACCGCGACAATCCCCTGCCGGACGACTACGCCCCCGATCAGCTGGTCAAGCTCGTAGACGTCTGCCCCAAGGATGTGGTCACCATCAAGGGCAAGGATATCGAAGGCGACCCGGAAGCCGTAGAGGCACTGATCGCCATGCTCCGGGGCGGCATCGACGCGGGCCAGTCCGACTGGCAGATCAGCGCGGGCTATCGCAGCGTCAAGTATCAGCAAAAGCTGTTCGATGACAAGGTGGCCTCCTTGCGTAAGGGCAACAAACTGTCCAAAGCCAAGGCCAAGCAGGCCGCCGCCAAGACCGTGGCCATTCCCGGCTGCAGCGAGCATCACACCGGCTTGGCCTTTGACATCACCGTGCCGGGCAAGTCCTTTGCCGGCACAGCCCAGGCCAAGTGGCTTGCGGAGCACTGTCACGAGTACGGCTTTGTCCTGCGCTATCAAAAGAGCAAGGAAAAGATCACCGGCATCCTGGCCGAAGCGTGGCATTTCCGGTATGTGGGCACGGAGATCGCCCAGGTCATGGCGGACAACGGCTGGTGCCTGGAGGAGTACGTGGAGCAGGCAGAAAACTACTGATCCATCCACCGGATATCCGGAAGGCGAAAGAAGGCTTTCACCCTGGCTTTGTAACAGCCGCCCCCTTGACAACCATCGCCCCCATGGAGTAGAGTAACAGTGGAGATCGAGGTTTTTTTCGAAATACAACAGGAGGTGACAAGCGTGGACGACCATGGTCACGACACGGGCATCCCGCGAAGTACCACGCGAATGCTGGCGTACGCGCTGCTGACACCTCCTTTGGTTGTCAGCCGCTAAACGATACGCCTTCGTTTCGCGTTGCGCGTGGGATCCCGGGTCTGGAGCCATCCAAAACTCCAGCCCGGTTTTTTGATGCCGTTTTGCGACGGCATACCACCGGGCGATTCACCGAAAGGAGCGAATTGCCATGGACGGAATGGAAGGGAAAGACATTTTACTGGAATTTCTTCGCCTGATCCAGGCAGGACAGATTGCGGCATTCAAGGATCTGGCAATGACCGTCCCCCCGATGGACATCGCGGAGGGATTTGACGAACTGGACGACAACGAGCAGACCCTGCGCATCTTCCGGCTGCTGCCCAAGGATCTGTCGGCGGACGTATTCGCCTACCTGTCGCCAGAACGGCAGCAGATCATAGCGGAAACCGCGTCGGGGCTGGAGATGCGCCACCTGATCGACGATATGTTTTTGGACGACACCGTGGACTTTTTAGAGGAAATGCCCGCCAGCGTCGTCACCAAGGTGCTGCAGAACGCGTCGGAACAGACCCGCCTATTGATCAACAGTTTTCTACGCTATCCGGAGAACAGCGCCGGCAGCCTGATGACCATCGAGTACGTGGATCTCCACGACTACGACACGGTGAGCAAGGCCATCGCCCACATCCGCCGCACGGGGCTGGAGAAAGAGACCGTCAACACCTGCTACGTGGTGGACAGTCAACGCAAGCTGCTGGGCACGGTGACATTGCACCGGCTAATCCTGTCAGAAGAGGACGCGTTTCTGCGGGACATCATGGATACCCAACTGATCTATGCCACCACCCAAGAGGATCAGGAGGCAGTAGCCGAGGACTTCCAGCACTACGATTTGATGTCGCTGCCGGTCTGCGACAACGAGATGCGGCTGGTGGGCATTATCACCGTGGACGACATCGTGGACGTCATCCAGGAAGAGAACACCGAGGACTTCGAAAAAATGGCGGCTATTACGCCGTCTAATGAGGAGTACCTAAAATCCAGCGTGTGGACGCTCGCCAAGAACCGGGTGCTCTGGCTGTTGCTCCTGATGATCTCCGCCACCTTTACGGGGGCCATCATCACCCACTTCGAGGACGTGCTATCCAGCTTGGTGATTTTGACCTCTTTTATCCCCATGTTGATGGACACCGCAGGCAACTCCGGCGCACAGACCACCACCATGATCATTCGCGGCATGGCCCTGGGTGAGATCGACATCACCTGCCTGCCCAAGGTGCTGTGGAAGGAAATCCGGGTGGCGTTGATCTGCGGCGGTATTCTGTCTACCGTCAACTTTGCCCGCTTGATGCTGCTCTCCCACCAGCCCGCCATGGTGGCCCTCACCGTCAGCATCAGCATGCTGTGCACCGTGATCATCGCCAAGATGGTTGGTTGCCTGCTGCCCATGTTCGCCAAGTTTTTGCGCCTGGATCCGGCCATCATGGCCGCGCCTATGATTACCACCATCGTGGATGCCTGCGCGCTGCTGATCTTCTTCACACTGTCGACTGTACTGTTAGGGCTGTAAGCCGAAATCTTGTATACGCAGGAGGGACCCATGTCCGACTTTCATTGCCGCGAGAGCTTTCTGAATTTTTGCCTGCCCGACATAAGCCAGGCCGAGCTGGACGAAATCGCCGATGCCATCCGCTCCGGCTGGTGGGCCAAGGGCAAGCGCACCCTTGCCTTTGAGCAGGCCTTCGCGGAGTACGTGGGCGCCACCCATGCCGTGGCCATGAACAGCGCCACCGCTGCCCTGCACATCGCGCTGTTGACCCAGGAGATCGGCCCCGGGGACGAGGTAATCACCACCCCCTACACCTTTGCGGCATCGGCCAACACCATCCTGCACACCGGCGCCAGGCCGGTTTTTGTGGATGTGGATCCCGACAGCGCCTGCATCGATGTGGATGCCATCGCTGCGGCCATCACACCCCGCACCAAGGCCATTGTGCCGGTGCACTATGCGGGCATGGCCTGCGACCTAGACGGTTTGCACGCACTGGCGGATTGCCACGGCCTGTTTCTTTCCGAAGATGCCGCCCACGCTGTGGAAACCCGATACAAGGGGAACCTGATCGGTCACAAGGTGCGCGGCACCGCTTCCTTCAGCTTTTATGCCACCAAAAACCTGGCCACCGGCGAGGGCGGCATGCTGGTGACGGAGGATGCCCAGATTGCCCGGCGGGCCC
>JAVBUS010000135.1:0-6907 GCA_031555125.1 Eubacteriales bacterium
GATCGCGGCGGGGAACACGATCTCGTTGTGAAGAGGATTGTAGAATGCGTTGACCACCTGGGGTGGTATATCCCACTCGGTCTTGTCCACCGGCTGATCGATGCGGCCCAGCATGAAGGAGAGCATGCTGTTGACGATGGCGACCTGGTTGGTGATCAGGTTGCCGCCATGCTCATACCCGGTGAATTGGTACGCGGCCGTCCTGTCCGGATAACTGTCCGGATAGCCGATCTTTAGCATCATGGTGTCCAGCTTTTTGGCGGCCTGGGTGCGGGTGTCCTCGCTCATCCAGTCCAGCGCGGCGATGCGGCGCTTGTACTCGTCGATCAGGTCGCGCACCATGCCGATGACATCCTCCCGCGCGGCGGCGGAGAAGTATTTCGACACGTACAGATCACCGGCCTCCGGCGAAAAGTAGGTGGAGGCCAGGTAGAACGCGTACTCTTCCAGCGGCTTGCTGGTGGTTACGCCGGTCATGGCCTGCTGGAACTGGTTGGAGATCTCCAGCATCTGGGTGTTCAGCGAACCGGACGTCTGCATCAACAGCTGTGCCAGCATGTAGCTTTTGAGCGCGGGCAGGTTTTCTTCGGTCAGCAACGCGTTCAGCGCTTCATAATAGGCGGGCCAGGACACCACCACCTGCTCGGGCGCCTTGGCCCCGATCTTTTCTAACAAGGTGACCAGGTCGATCTTTTCCAGCGACGCGTCAAACTCAGCGAAAGGACGGGGGTTGTACATGGAGGTGATCACCGACCGTTCTTCCGCGCTGGGCAGAGAGGCGGCGATCCTTTTTTCGATCTCCAGCGCTTGCGCGGCGCTGCCTGCAGCTTCTTCCGCCGTCTGGCCGGCCAGGGCAAACATCTGCGCATACCCTTGGGTCAGCAGACCCATCAGCATTTGGCCGGTGGGATTGCTGTCGTCATAATACTGCTTGTCGGGCAGCGTAACGTTGCCGGTGTCGAAGTACAGCGCGTTTTTGGTGGAATCCTTCATGTCGGGCATCACGTACGCCGTTACGAAGGTATTGGTGATGGGGAAGATGCCCCATGCGGCATCACACAGCGCCGGAATATCCTTGGCGTCCGCAATCATTGTCATGTACGGGGCGATGGGCGTTAGGCCCAGTTCATCGCGCTTGCCATAGTCGTTGGCCATACGATAGAAGGCCAGCATCTTGCCGATGCCGTCCTGCTGCGCATCGCGGCCTTGTGTCAGCGCCTCATTAAAGAGCGCTATCTGTTTCTTGGTGCCTTCAATGTCCAGATCGCCGAAACCGCCGATCATCATTTGGTCGGCGGGAATCTCGTGGCTATCCTGCCACTCGCCGTTGATGTGCAGATAAAAGTCCTCCTTGGCGGGGGGGTGTTCCGCCAACGCCATCGAGCCCATGAGTACCGTGCATGCGCACAAAAGACACAGCGTGCGGAGCCATTGATTGAGGTGTTTTGACATGGGGGCATTCTCCTTTTCTATTCCATAATCTTCTATGACAAATAGCACTTTAGCACGGTGATTCTCGGATGTCAAACCCATTGGCGCGAAAGGTACAGATTGCCGACTCAACTGTCAAAGCGAGGAACCCTGGCATACCGATCCGCAGTCGGTTCGCCGAACGGCTGCAGGGCGAACGCATTTGAATACAGATACTGGGAGTTGAGCTGCGAAGGAGTCCAGAGGGCGACCGCAAAGCCCTCTGGTCGACCGTGAGGGCGAAATACCCTCCCAAAGGGAGGCGTTGCGCTCCTGCGGGAGCGACCAGGGGGCTTATCGCTCGCCCCCTGGACTCCTTCTCCGTGCATCTTCCATGTTTTAGGATGTAAATGCGCTGGCCCTGCGAACGGCTGGAACTGTTTGCATCTCAAGGATTCTTGCGGTATACTATCTGGTAGTGTTTCAATCGGCACATCAAGGAGGCCCTATGGCAGATCGTATGCGGCTGGACAAGCTGCTTTCCTTTTTGGGCGTCGGTTCCCGCAGTCAGGTGCGCGGGATGGTGTTTACCGGGCGGGTCACCGTGGGGGAGTGCGTGGAGCGCAACCCTGGCCTGCAGGTGGATCCCACCGTGCAATCCGTGGCGGTGGATGGGCAGCCCTTGGCCTATCAGCGGTATCGCCATGTGATGCTCAACAAGCCGAGCGATGTGCTCACCGCCGCATCGGATGCCCGGGCCCAGACTGTGATGGATCTGTTGCCCGCTCCGTACCATGGCTGCGGTTGCATGCCCGTGGGACGGCTGGACAAGGATACCGAAGGGCTGTTGCTGCTCACCAACGATGGGGAGCTTGCGCACCGCATCCTTTCGCCTAAGTCCGGCGTGGACAAGGTGTACGCAGCTTGGGTGGACGGCCCCCTGGATGAGCAGGATGTGGCGGCCTTTGCCGCCGGACTGACCCTGAGCGATTTTGCCGCGTTGCCCGCCGCCCTGACTGTGCGGCATAGCACCCCGGAGGCCGCCCTGGCCCTGTGTACCGTGCAGGAGGGGAAGTTCCACCAGGTCAAGCGCATGTTCGCGGCCCGGGGACGCACCGTCACCGCCCTGAAGCGTTTATCCGTCGGCCCGGTGACCCTGGACGAGGCCCTCGCCCCCGGCACCTATCGCGAACTGACGCCGGAAGAAGCAAACGCATTGTACGCCGCGGTGCGCCTGACGCCGCCATAGGAGGCACCATGCCCGACCACTATTTTGCCAAGCAGCCGCAGAGCGCCCACGACCTGCGCACCATCACCCTGCCATGCGGGGAGCGGACGCTGACCTGTCATACCGATGCGGGGGTGTTCTCCCGGGATCACTTGGATCCTGGCAGCGCCCTGCTGCTCTCGGCGGTGAGCCAGGGCCGGTCCGGGGATTGGGCAGGCCAACGGGTGCTGGATCTGGGGTGCGGTTGGGGTCCGGTGGGACTGACACTGGCCTGCCGCTATCCGATGGCCCGGTTGGTGCTATGCGACATCAATGAGCGAGCCCTGGAATTGGCCCGGGACAACTTCGCCTCGAACGGCGCGCAGGCCGACTTTTTCGCCGGCGACGGGTTAGAGGACGTGCCAGGAGACTTCGACCTGATCCTGACCAACCCGCCGATCCGCGCGGGCAAGGCAGTGATTTACCGGTTTTTCGCCCAGGGCAGCCAGCGGTTGCGGCCCGGCGGCGCACTGTATATCGTCATCCGTAAACAGCAGGGCGCTCCCTCGGCCCTCACCTACCTGCGTACGCTCTTTGACCGTGCCGAGGTCGTAGACCGGGACGCCGGCTACTGGATCATCGCATGTACCAACGACAAAGGAGGCACACCCACCCATGACCACGTTTGACGCCACGTTTTTTGACCAAACCATCGACCGCCACGGCACCGCCTGCGAAAAGTGGGACGCGTTGCACCGGCGGGAGGGGGCCGACATGTTGCCCATGTGGGTGGCGGACATGGACTTTTTGTCCGCGCCGGCGATCCAGGAAGCTGTCATCCACCGGGCGAAACATTGTGTGTTCGGCTACACCGAGGTAGAGGCCGAGGACACCCAGGCCCTGGTCGACTTCTGGCACCGCCGCCATGCCCTGACCATTGAGCCGGAGTGGGTGACCCTATTGCCCTGCGTGGTCACCGGCATGCGGGTGGCGGTGCAAGCGCTGACACAGCGAGGTGGCGGCGTGGTCGTTCAGCCGCCGGTATACCGCCCCTTCTTTCTCGCCGTGGAGCAGAGTGGACGGCGGCTCATGCGCAACCCTTTGGTATACGAACAGGGGGCCTATCGCATGGACTTAACCCACTTGGAGGATCGGCTCATCGGCGGGGCAAAGCTGGTGTTGCTGTGCAATCCCCACAATCCGGTGGGACGCGCTTGGACCAAAGGGGAACTGACCGAACTGCTGGCGCTGTGTGCCCGGTATGATGCCGTCATCGTCAGCGATGAGATTCATGCGGATTTTGTGTATCCCGATCGGGTGCACGTGCCCATACTGTCCTTGCCGGGTGCGGCGGAGCGCACGGTGATGCTCTGTTCGGCCAGCAAGACATTCAACGTCGCGGGGCTTGAGCAGGCCTCCTGTGTTGTGCCCAACCCTGCCCTGCGGGAGGTCATTCAGACCCGCGTCCGGGAAAGCGGCGTGGTCAGCGGCAATCTGTTTGCCCTAGTCGCCACCCGCGCCGCGTATACCCAGGGGGATGCATGGTTGGACGGACTGATCCCCTACCTAATGGCCGGGCGTGAGATGGTATACCAAGCGGTGGCCGATCGCTTGCCACACATCCATGCGGTACCGCTGGAGTCCACCTATCTGATGTGGCTGGACTGTCGCGAGCTGGATGCGGATGATCCCGACATGCTGCGCCGGACGCGGCAGACGGCCCGGGTGGCGCTAAACCTGGGGTCGGATTTCGGTCCGGAAGGCGCGGGCTTTTTGCGTCTGAATATCGGCTGTCCCCATGCTCAATTGGCCGAAGCCCTGCGCCGCTTGGAAATTGCCCTTAAACCCTGACCATTGCCAGGAGGGAGTCAGATATGCGTACGCCACAACCCGATGATCGCATCCTGGTGGAGACCCACGCCCACGCCGCCGAGGTCAGCGCTTGTAGCCTGCTGCCCGCAGCCCGGCTTGTCCGGTTGGCGGCGGAGAACGGATACGGCGCGGTGGTTATCACCGATCACTACCTGGCGGGACAGACCGATACCCCCGCCCAGCGGAAAGCTTTCACCCAAGGCTACCTGCGTGCCAAGGAGGCGGGGGAGGCTTTGGGCGTGACGGTTCTGCCCGGCATGGAGCTGCGGTTTGCCGATCACGGCTACAACGATTTTTTGGTCTACTTGCCCGATGAGGCGCTGTATCATCGGTTGACAGGGCTGGCGTATCTTTCGCCCCAGACTTTTCGCAAGCTGGCCGACGACGAGGGGATGTTGTTTTATCAGGCGCATCCCTTTCGGCCCGGACTGTACCCGGTGGAACCCGCCTGCCTGCATGGGGTAGAGGTCCACAACGGAAACCCCAATCACGATAGCCACAACGACCAGGCCCTGGCTTTCGCGCAACAGTATGGACTGGCTATGCTGTCCGGATCGGATTTGCATGAGGAAATCGGCGTCCGGCGCGGCGGCATCTGGGCCCCCAGGGCGGCCATCGCCTCGCCCCAGGCATTTGTGGACTATTTGCGGCGCACGCCGCATCCGGACAGACTGGAAGCATAAGGAGGGAATATTATGGGAAACACCCGCTTGGATCAGACCGTAGAAGCCCTGCGTCAGGACATGGTGTCCACGCTGCAGCAATGGATCCGCGTTCCGTCGCTCAAGGCCGATCCGGCGCCCGGCGCTCCCTTTGGCCCGGAGATCCGCCGCATGCTGGACGTGGCCATGGCCGACGGCAAGCGCCTGGGCTTTGCGCCCCGGGACGTGGACGGGTACGCCTGCGATATGGAGATCGGCACGGGGGAAGAGGTGATCGGCATCTTGGCCCACCTGGACGTTGTGCCTGCCGGTGAGGGGTGGACCCATGGTCCCTTTGATCCGGTCATCGTAGATGGTAAGCTTTATGGCCGCGGCACCGGCGACGATAAGGGCCCTGCCATCGCCGCGATGTACGCCATGAAGGCGGTGCGCGATGCCGGTGTTTCGCTCAAAAAGCGGGTTCGGCTGATCCTCGGTTGTGACGAGGAGAGCGGCTGGGGCTGCATGGACTACTATAAAGCAAAGATCGGCCTGCCGGAGGTGGGCTTTTCTCCGGATGCGTGTTATCCCCTTATCAACACCGAAAAGGGCATCTGCCGACTGGATTTGGCGACACAACTGCCCGCCGAAGGCCCTGGGAACCGCCCTGTGTATCGTCTGCACGCCGGCACGCGCCCCAATGTGATCCCCAGCGCCGCAGAGGCGGAGATCGGCGGCGATTTTGCGGAGAATCGCGAGGCCTGCCGGGACTTTGCCCAGCGCACCGGCTATCCCATCCAAGTGACGGAGTTGCCGGACGGTCACACCCATATCCTGGTGGACGGCGTGGGGGGCCATGCCTCCATGCCGGAACTGGGCCAGAACGCGGCGGCCCACTTACTGCAGTTGCTGCATGCCCTGGAGGCGGGTACCGATTGCCACGCACACATCGATCTGCTGGCCCAGTGCATCGGCGGCGACACCGACGGAACCGGCTTTGGCATCGCGGGCAGCGATGGCGTGTCCGGCCCCTTGACCATCAACCTTGGACTGCTCAATCTGCAGGACGGCGAGCTGCGCCTGACCCTGGATATCCGCTACCCGGTGATGTTTGATGCCGAACAGATCGCGCGCTTTGTGGCCATGCGGATGGAGCCCTTGGGCATCACCGTCCAAGGCGGCCATGGGCAGCTGCCCCACCATGTGCCGGAGACCAGCTCCCTGGTGCGTACGTTGCTAAGCTGTTATCACACGGTCACCGGCCTGCCGCCCACCACCCTGGCCATCGGGGGCGGCACCTATGCCCGCGCCCTAAAGGAAGGCGTGGCCTTCGGCTGCGTGTTCCCCGGCGAGGAAGAATTGGCCCATCAAGCCGATGAGTACATCGTGCTGGAGAGCCTGATGACCAGCGTGCGCATCTTTGCCCACGCCATCGTGGCGTTGGCGGGCTAAAAGCGCAGAACCAGACGGGAGCTGCCTCACGACGATCATCGTGGGGCGGTCTTTCTTTTTTGGAAAATTACGAAAAAAACAATGACGGAAAGCCAAGTATATCATACAAGACAACGGTGGTGAAACGCAGAAGAGAGAGGTGTGTTTTTGCTTGTACAATCAAGAAGGGCTTTGTCCCTTGCCCCCCCTCTCTGTCGCCTTGCGAAAGCAAATGAGTTCGCCCCGCAGTTGACACTCCCCGTATGTCCCGGTATACTTTGATAAGGAAGCATTTTTTCAGTAAGAGGAGGGACGCGGCATGGAGGTTCAATACGAGTTGGAACAG
>JAVBUS010000200.1:0-5147 GCA_031555125.1 Eubacteriales bacterium
ATGGGTTGGGCCTTGCATTTCCTGCGCCCATCGATGGGAGGATTCCTGTCGGCATTTTGCGCGATGGAGGCAACGACGCGTGAGCACCGCATCCACACCCTCCAAACGGCGCATTCTGCTGCTGTGCCTGTTGGGCTACACGGTGGCCTATTTGCTGCGGACCAACCTGTCTGCGGTGCTGGATAAGCTGATTGTGGAGATGCATATCTCCCGGGCCATGGCCGGGGCCATGGGCTCCTTGTTTCTTTGGATGTACGCTGCGGGGCAGATCGGTGCCGGGTACTTGGCAGAGCGCGTCAACCCCAAGCGGATGGTGTCTGTGGGGGTGTTGCTGGCTGCCTTGTGCAATGTGGGGGTTGGCATCTGCCACAGTTATGGCCCGATGCTTTCGCTATGGGGTCTCAATGGCCTCCTGGTCGGCTTGATCTGGAGCCCAACCTTCAAGATCCTGACCAACTGGTTCGACGCCCGTGAGTACCAGCGGGTATCGGTGTGGATTTCGCTGCCCACAACCATGGGCTATCTGATCAGTTGGGGCATGATCCGGGCACTGGTGATTCGCTTGCCCTGGCAGGTGGCATTCTTTCTGCCGGGCGCCTTGGCGCTGCTCTTTTTGATTGCGTGGGAGTTGTGGCTCGTGCCCATGCCCCGGGATGCTGAGTCATCCGACGCACTGGCATTGCAGGGCGAACAGGATCAGGATCCGCAAAAGCACCACCGTATGCCCTTCGGGCGACTGCTGGTGGGTATGGGCCTTCTGTTCGTGGGGATCGCTGCCGTGGCCCAGGGGCTGATTAAAGAGGGCTTGAATTTGTGGGGACCGACGCTGCTTAGCGAAATCGGTGGCCAAATGGCCGAAGGGCTGGTGGCGGGCTTTTCGATCATCATTCCGCTCTGCGGCACGCTTGGACTGCTTGCGGTGGGCTGGATGATGAAAAGAATGGGCGATAGCGGGCCAAGGGTGCTGCTGCTGTTCGGTGCCGCCGCCCTGGCCTCGGTGGGGATCTATCTGATGCAGGGCCAGTTTCTGGCAACCGTGTCGCTGCTGGGCCTACTCATGGCCTGCGTATGCGGTGCAAACATGCTGATCACCGTTACGATCCCCATGGGGTTTGTCAAGCATCGCATAGCTGCCCAGGTTTCCGGCGCCCTCAACTTCTTGTGCTATGCCGGCGCCGGTTTGGGGGGCGGTACCTTTGGCCTGATCTCGGAGCGGTGGGGCTGGCAGAGCGTGTACCTGATGTGGGCACTGCTGTGCGGTGTGGCCCTGACGGCGCTGTGGCTGTGGATGTGGCTGCGCAGGGAGCGCTTGTCGTCATCATTTCCGCGTTGACATTTGGTGCAAGCTGTGCCAGAATATTACCGGTTTACGGCCCCAAGGGAGTAGGCATGCTGAAGGGGGTGGATCGCAATGATCGGTCGAAGTAATGGGGACAGGCGCAGTACAGCCTGTTCCGTACGCAGCACGGACTGCGACGCGCCTATATCCGGCGTTGCCCTCCGCCTCTATACGAAATAGGGCCCTATCGTTTCGATAGGGGTGTGCTGTCCTGTTCATACATTACGGGTTTGCGAGCAAACTGATGTATGAGAGGATGAGTGCAATGATCTTTCACAAAAAAACCGTCCGTACTCCCCAGAACAGAACGGATTGCGAGGAAGTTCTTCGCCGTTTTGCCTTCATGGACGAAAAGGAAATGTACGCTCTGCTGGGTACATCCAGGCAGGGTATTTCTGGTACCGATGCGGCGCTAAAGCTCGACGAATATGGGCGGAATGTGATCACCGCCGGCAAGCAGAAAGGTGTCCCGGGGAGAATGGCGGAGGCATTGGTGAATCCGTTCAACCTGGTTCTTTTCCTGGTTGCGATCATCACCTTTATCACCGACGTTGTGGTATCTCAAAAGGCCGATATGACCACGTCGGTTATCATCGTGGCGCTGATACTGGTCTCCAGCGCGATCGCCTTTTTGCAAGGGGAGAAATCCGGCAATGCGGCGGCAAAGCTTTCTAAGCTGATTTCCAATAAGGCGGATGTCTGCAGAGACGGGCAACTGACCGAGATCGGCCTGGACGAAGTGGTTCCCGGCGATGTCGTCAAGTTGTCAGCGGGCGACATGCTGCCAGGGGATGTGCGCTTTATCACCACAAAGGATGCCTTCATCGCACAGTCGGCGCTGACCGGCGAGTCGGCGCCGGTGGAGAAATACGCCGATATCCGCAACAGTCCGACGGATGCACTGACCGATATCCAAAATATCGGTTTCATGGGCACCAACATGCTCAGCGGAAGCGCATCGGCCGTTGTACTGACAACGGGCAACGCCACCTACTTTGGGACGATGGCGAAGAGTCTGACCGGCGACAAAGCAAAAAACAGCTTCGAGCGCGGCGTGGATTCGGTATCGGGCCTGCTGATCCGTTTTATGCTGGTCATGGTGCCTGTCATATTCGTCATCAATGGCATCACAAAGGGTGACTGGGCTGCGGCACTGCTGTTCGCGGTGACCATGGCGGTTGGCCTGACCCCGGAAATGCTACCGATGATCATGACTTCCACACTGGCAAGGGGCGCGGTCTCCATGGCCAAGCATCAAACCATCGTCAAAACGCTTTCCGCCATTCAGACGTTTGGGGAGATGGATGTCCTGTGCACCGACAAGACGGGCACCCTGACCGAAGACAGGATCATTTTGGAAAAATACATGGATGTTCACGGCAGGGATGACATGCGCGTACTGCGGCACGCCTATCTCAACAGCTTTTTTCAGACAGGGTTAAAGAACCTGATCGACCTTGCCATCATCAACCGGGCCAATGGGAACGGGCTGGAGCCTCAGCTTTCGCAATACGCGCTGATCGACGAAGTGCCCTTTGATTTCGCCCGCCGTCGCATGAGCGTGGTGCTGAGGAACAGGGACGGAAAACGGCAGTTGATCACAAAGGGCGCGGTGGAAGAGATCGTCGCGATCTGCAAGTTTGTCGAGCACGATGGATCGGTGCAACGGCTAGATCAAGAGCACTTGGATGAAGCCATGCGCGTGTACGGGGAATGCAGCCGAGAGGGCTTGCGCGTAATTGCCGTGGCGCAAAAGAACGATGTTGCCGATGTCGAAGTGTTCGGTATCCAGGACGAAAGCGACATGGTGCTCATCGGCTTTGTTGGGTTTCTCGATCCGCCCAAGGAAAGCGCGGCCATTGCCATCTCTGCCCTCCGGGAGCACGGCGTACGGGTTGTCGTGTTGACAGGCGATAGCGAGGGGGTTGCCGTCAAAGTGTGCAAAAAGGTCGGGATCCATCCCGATCCTTGCCTAACGGGGCGGGATGTAGAGGCAATGAGCGACGAGGCGCTTCGCACGGCAATCGCCTCGTGCGATTTGTTCAGCAAACTCTCGCCATCGCAAAAACGGCGCGTGGTGAGTGCGTTTCAAAAAGCGGGCCACACTGTCGGCTACATGGGGGACGGTATCAATGATGCGCCGGCAATGCGGGAGGCCGATGTCGGCATCTCTGTGGATAGCGGCGTGGACATTGCCAAAGAGACCGCTGATATGATTCTGCTGAAGAAGGATCTGATGGTGCTAAAGGAAGGCGTGGTGGAAGGCCGCCGCACATTCGGCAATATGATGAAGTATATCAAGATGGCGGCGTCGGGCAACTTTGGCAACATGATCTCGGTCATCGTAGCCAGCATCTTTCTCCCGTTTTTACCCATGCTGCCCGTGCATATCCTGACACAAAACCTGTTGTGCGACTTTTCGCAGATGGGCATACCCTTTGACAGCGTGGATAAGGAGTACCTCGACGCGCCGCACAAATGGGAGACAAAAGGTATCCAGCGGTTTATGCTGCTCATGGGGCCCCTGAGCTCCGTATTTGATATCCTGTGCTTTGCGGTGCTGTGGGTACTTCTAAAAGCGAATACGGTCGACCTCGCCCCCTTGTTCCAAGCGGGGTGGTTCATCTTCGGCACGCTGTCGCAAATGCTGGTCGTGCACATGATTCGTACACGAAAGATACCGTTTATCCAGAGCCGTGCATCCGCACCGCTGTTGGCGTCCATGGTTGCGGTTGGCATGATTGCGGTACTGTTGGTTTTCACGGGGGTGGCGCATGCGCTTGATTTTATGACGTTGCCGCTTGCTTACGCACCTTGGCTGGCGCTGCTGCTGTTTGGGTATTGCATTGCCACGCAGCTGTGTAAGGGCATATACATAAAGATGTTTCGGGAGTGGTTGTGATGCGGGCGCAAATCGTGTCAAGGAGATGCGCTCTGGCTTATACTAAATCCAAATAGATGTACGCCGAGATCCAGCGGATATTTAACCGGCAGGCGTAGTCGCGCCTCGGTCAACGTAGCTGCCGGCTACGTCTCCCTCGGGCTCCTAGCCAGCCGAAAAAAACTCTCGCTAGCTCTTCGGCGAAATTTATTTGGAATTAGTATTACGCTTGTTTTTCCTTCCGCCAATCCGTGCGTAACGTCATCGCTTGCACCGCCAGATCACGTAGCAGGTAAAGCAGCATCAGCGCACAGTTGACCGGAATGCTGGCATAGGGCAGGCGATTGCTTACCTTTAGGATCGGGGAGAACTGCGAGGGCCCTGCGCACAGCTTCCATGAATAGTACAAGAGCGCCGCAAAAAAGCTTATGCTCAGCAGGGTGATGAGGATGTTTAAGCAATCCATCCACGGCCTGCCCTTGAATTTCTGCTGCAGCAGATCGACCCGAAAATGTTCCCCGCTGCGCATGATCAACGTGGCCGTGGTAAAGATCATCCACGACATCATCCACTCCACAACTTCATCTGTCCACGACAGCGAGACGTGAATCGGCGTGAAGCGAATGACGACACGCAACAGCAAAATAACGGCAATACCAACACATAATGCGATCACAAATGCTTTGAGCGCCTTGGCCAAAACAACGTCGGCCTTTTGAAGAAATTTCACCGTCATTCCCTCCTTTCTAACCAATCAGGCCGGGCAGCCAAGTGGACAGCGGTGCCCAGAAAGTACACAGCAACAGCACGACCAAAATGCCTAGCACATAGGGGAGCACGCCTTTGGAGAGCTTCATGAGCGGTACATTGGTGACGCTGGACACCGCATAGAGACTCATGCCCACGGGAGGCGTCAGCAGGCCAATC
>JAVBUS010000032.1:0-3384 GCA_031555125.1 Eubacteriales bacterium
CTTCCTACAAAACAACTCATGACCAATACCGTCGCTGCCTGGACTGCTTCTCGAAACCTTGCTGCGCTCACCGTTAATTGGCACTTCTCCACTCAAGACGCAAGAATCAAACTCAAATATTTGTATCCGAAATATTAAACAGTACAAAGTACTAGTATAAGAGATCGCAAAAGCGTTGCTTCGCACAGCAAAAAGGAACCGCATCACGAATCCGTGATACGGTTCCTTTGCTATCGTCCATGGGCTGATACTACACCTCGTTTGATTGGACGCATATCTCGCGGATCTTTTGCCGTCTGCGCTGTCGCGGTCAGTCAGCGTAGCTGCCGGCTACGCCTCCTTCGGGCTCCTGACCAGGTGCCAAAACCCTGGCGATCTATTGCGCTTCCGGAGTTTTGAAGCATGCCCTAGAACATCGTGCCCCGCAGAATGGACTGAATCAAACTGCTTTTGTAAAAAATGCCCGCCAACTGCGACTGTTCTATGTACTCGGACACCTGGGCGATGGGGGATACCGTCAGCAAAATGGGGACCAAGGCGAACACCACAAAGACCAGGAACACCCCCCGAACGCCGCCAAAAACACCGCCCAATAGCAGATCAAAGTGTTTGAGCACCGGCAGGCGGAACACGTATCCGAACAGGTGCACCAGCAGCATGATGACCGCATAGGCGATAGCGAAGGCGGCCAGGAAGCACAGAATGTTGATGGATACCGAAATGATGGTCTGATTCAGATATTCCGAAATGTTGGTGCTTCCGATCCGGGCAAAAACCTGTTCCTGCACGTTGGTGCGCACAAAGGCGTCAAAAGGCGGCGGCAACTCGGCCCGGGTCAGGATGTCCTCTAACACCTGTGAAGAGATCCCGGCCACCTGCGTACGGGCCAGATCCAGATCGTGTATCCGGGAGGAGGCGTCTGAGTAATGGCTCAGGGTGCGGATCAGGCTCTCGTTCCCCTGGACGGTCTTGGCCAGTTGGGGATAGGCCGTGTACGCGATGAACAGCGCCAGAAAGAGGCCCACCAAACCGAATACGGAATTGATGAATCCCTTGTACAGGCCAAAGAGTACGCTGACCCCAATGACACCCAGGATGATCCAGTCCACAAGATTCACAGGCGATGCCTCCTTTTTGGGGCTGCGCTGTCCCCGGAGTTTACGGCAGGTTGATGAGGTAGACCTCGTTGTTCATATCGGTGACCAGTACCCGGTCGTTGTCGGTGCTGCCCAATACGCGGACGATCTGCACCGGCAGGGTGGTTTCGGTGAACACGTTGCTGCCATAGGCACACATGTAGACGGTGGTTTGGGTAAAGGCGTACAGGCCCCGGCTGCCCAGCACCGCACCCAAACAGGTGGCGGGCAGGTGCAGCACACGGTTGGTTTTGCCCACCAACAGGCGCAGATCGGTGGCCGTCAGGCGGCCGTCGATCTGGGGCGTGGGCACCAGCAGTTGGGCCATGTCGCGCCCCACCTGCCGCAATGCGTGCAGGTACCAGCCATAGATCAGCACCGAAGGGTTGTCGGTGCTTTCCGCCGTCAGGTTGTCGTAAGGATAGGAACGGATCTGGCGGGTATCCACCACCCGGAGCAGGCCGTCATGATAGTACACGCGATAGATGAGCTGTTCGCCCAGGGTGACGCTGCCAAAGGTGGACTTGCCGGGCTCGCAAACCTGTATCTCGCAGGAGAGCACGGTGCCGGTGGTGTCCAAGCACAGTACCCACATCATCTCCGGCGACTTGCCAAAGAACCCGATGTCCTGCACGGCGATGCGGTCGAAATTCAATGGTTCTGGATCGGCCAGGCTGCCGTCCAGCGTCAACATCGTCACACTGCTGGCGTTGAAGTCGCCCACGCAGGCGGCCACGTACTGCAGCCCCACCCGGGCAAACTGTACCATGCCGCCCATGCGCTCTTTGTATACGGTGTTTCCGCTCTTGTCCAGGATATAAAGCTGATCGCCGGCCCATACCGCCACATTGCTGCCGCCGGCATGGAAACCGGCCTCTTGACCGATCTGGAAATTCCACCGCTCGTTGCCGTTGCCGTTGACGCAACGGAGCCAAGTGCCGTCATAATACAATACGTCCTCGCCAAAGGGGGCAATCTGCTGATCGCCCCGGGCGGGGAGTTTGACCGGGCGGCTGGGGCTGTTGCGGAAGGAGGCGGACAACCAAATAAAGCCGCCGATAAACAGGACCAGGATGGCCGCGCCCAGCGCAAGCACTTGCCACGGCGGCCGTGACGACCGGATGGAGGTGACCCGTCTTACCATAGATTCCCCTCCCGGGAGCAACCAGGGCGTGATGGGTGGTCCATGACGCACGGCACCGCTCCCGGTTCGCCTAAAAAATGTGTGCATTGCATCGCCTGCGCAACGCTTGTGCGGTTTGCGCGGCGGAGAGGCCGCGCACGTTGAGCAGCATGGCGCCACGCCGGGATGGTTTGGCCCGCAGTGCGACCTCGATACCCTGCTGGTATAGTACGGCGTCGGTCTCTTGCTCCTGGCCCAGCGGGACCATATCGAATCCCATTTGCGTCAAGCTGTCGGCCAAAGGCTCCAGACCTTGTTGAAACGCTACTTTCATGGCGGCACATCCTTTGCATGTTTTGTTTAGCATGTGCATATGCGGCAAAAACATGCGAAAGGGCATGGGATTATGATACCACATGCGCAGGGCCGGTGCAACCGCTCATGCGCCCGCTGTCCACCTTTCCACAGAGTGTCCTTTCCACAACCGGTGCGGCGGCGGTGCCTGCCATGGCGCAGGGATTGCGATTTCTCCCGGTAACGGGTTCCACAGATTTCTAGAACGAATGTGGGAAAGATTGTGGACAAAAGCAGTGATGGGTGTATCAAGAAAGTGGGTGCGTTAGCCCCTGCGCGGGCATAGCAACGAAAAAGACCGTCCACTTGTACGTGAACGGCCTTTGGCCAGGAGACGGTCTTAATACGCCTTGGCGAAGTACATGACGGTGCTTGCCTTTTTGCCGCAGCAGACGCAGGTGTCGCCCACGGGCGTCTGGTCAAAGGGCATGTTGCGGCTGGTAGCGCTAAACCGCTCCTTGATGGCGTCCTCGCAGGCGCGCTCGCCGCACCACATGGTCTTGGCATAGCCGCCGTTGACCTGGGCACCCAATTCCTCCATATTGTGCACCGTGGCGGTGTGGGCCTGCTGAAAGTCCTGGGCGATGGTGTACATGTTGCGCTGGATCTCGGCCAGCAGGCTTTGGATGGAGGCGGTGAGGCCCTCCAACGGGAGGGTGAACTTTTCGTAGGTGTCCCGGCGGAAGACCGTGACTTGACCGGCCTCCAAATCCCGGGGGCCTACCTCCAGGCGCACGGGCACACCTTTCATCTCCCACTCGTTAAACTTCC
>JAVBUS010000192.1:0-3391 GCA_031555125.1 Eubacteriales bacterium
TTGGAGGAGTACATGGCCTGCGGCATGGGGGCCTGCCTGGTGTGCAATTGTAAGCTGCGGGTCAAATCGGGCACGGAATATCGGCGAGTGTGTGTGGATGGCCCCGTGTTTGAGGCGAAGGAGGTGTGCTTTGATGGTTGATTTAGCGGTGCGGTTGTGCGGCATTCGGCTCAAGAATCCGGTCATTGCGGCCTCCGGAACCTTCGGATTTGGCCGCGAATACCATCAGCTCTACGATATCGGCCAGTTAGGCGGCATCAGCGTCAAAGGACTTACCCTGGAAAAACGCCAGGGAAACCCGCCCCACCGGATGGCCGAAACGGCCTCCGGCATGCTGAATGCTGTGGGACTGCAGAACCCGGGTGTGGATGCCTTCATACAGGAGGATCTACCTTGGCTGTTGGAAAGACGGGTGGCGGTGATTGCCAACATTGCCGGTGCATCCATAGATGAGTATGTGCGCATGGCGGAAAAGCTGGCGCCCACAGGGGTGCACATGCTGGAGATGAACATCTCCTGCCCCAACGTAAAGGAAGGCGGCGTTGCCTTTGGCGTCAAGCCGGAGAGCGTGTATGCCGTTACCCGGGCCGTAAAAAAGGTGGCTGCTCAGCCCCTAATCGTCAAGTTATCGCCTAATGTGGCTGATATCGCTGCCAATGCCCAGGCAGCGGAGTCTGCCGGTGCGGACTGTATCTCTTTGATTAATACGTTGACGGGTATCGCGGTGGATGCTCAAAAGCGCCGCATGGTGCTGGCTAACAATGTGGGCGGTCTGTCCGGCCCTGCCGTCAAGCCGGTGGCGCTGCGCATGGTGTGGCAAGCCAGCCGTGCGGTGAGCATTCCGGTGATCGGCATGGGCGGCATTATGACAGGGGAAGACGCGGCGGAATTTATGCTCTGCGGTGCGCAGGCCGTCATGGTGGGCACCGCAAATTTTACGGATCCCTTTGCTTGCCCACGAATCATTCGCGAACTGGATACGCTGTTGGCAGGGCAAAAGGTCCGGAAGGTCAGCGAAATCGTGGGGACCCTAATCGAAAACTGACGGAATAACGATGACGTCCTGTGTGCCATGCACGCAGGGCTTTTTTGGGACCTTTTTGGTTATCTTATGGGCAAGGGGTTTACAAATGCTTGGTTCCGATTTACAATAATACCACTGTCTGTATACCCTGAGACGGACACCACATCCTGTAGAAGGAGCGCCCGTTGGGGCGGCGCGATGCATGAATGTAAAGAAGCTGTGTTGGGTATTTCTGCTGATCATGGTACTGGTATCTCCAGTCCATGCGGAGGAACCGGCCCAAAAAACTGCGGAGGAAACGCCGTTTTCCATGCCATCCTATGCGACGGTCAGTTTACAAAAGGGCACGCTGAATCTGCGTGCCACGATGAAGAAAAACGGCAAGGTGCTGGCAAAGCTGCCAAAGGAGACGGTGCTACTCTTGCTGGATCAGGATGCAGAAGGTTCTGACGACTGGACAAAGGTCATGTTCCGCGATAAAACCGGCTACGTGATGTCAGAATACTTGACGCCGCTCATCGAGCTTCCCTTCGCCCCGCTGAAGGAAGGCGACCGCGATCCCTCTATCATGGACCTAAAACTGCGACTGGTGTTACTTAAGTACCTGCCCCAAGAACTCAAGTCGGACATTTACTTTGACGCGTTGCTGGCCGAAGCGGTGCGCCTGTTCGAGCGCACCCACAAGCTTGAGGTAACCGGCATGATCTCGCCGGAGATCCACGCGCTGATGCTTTGGGGAGATCCGTTGCCCAACGCGGGTGAGCCCTTGCCTTTACCGGTGTCGGCACAGGCGGCAATGCTTGAGGAGCAGCAGGGCGAGGCCACCGCCGTGCAAGGAGCTGCCACAGGGGAGGAAAAGCTGACGGCCAAGATCGGTATCCGTTCCAAAGGGCACACTATCATCAATGGCGGCGCGGAGATTCGTAACGATTTTGTATACACCACCACCATCAAGGGCGGCGTGCCGCCATACAAAATCAAGGTGCAGCGAAAGGGGCCGGGTGGTACGCAATTGACCACCGTCAACGGCCCGGAGTTCAGCTACACCTGTAACAATGGCTATGAGTATAGCACATTTCATCTGATTCTGGTGGTGACCGATGCTGCGGGTACGACGGTGACCGCCCATAATTCTATCGCTTTTGTCAGCGCGGATTGGGATGCGGCACCTGCCGCGTCTGCCCAAACGGGCAGCAATAACTCCGGGTTGACGGCAGAGGAAGAAGCCGCGATTGCCGCCGGCGCTGTGGACTAATCCGGATGCACAATCAGGCGTTTTACCAATGCTTCGTCGGGCACTGCCCATAGGGTGTGTTGCAGTGTATAGGTCACGTAGCCCAGCGGTGCCCCGCTGGGCTTTTTGACATACTTGCGCAGGGTATAGTCTACAGGCACACGGGTGGATGCGTGGCCCTTGCAATAGAAGGCAGCGATCATAGCGGCCTCGGTCAGCGTTTGCTCGGGAATCGGACCGTCATGGGCAATGAGCACATGGGAGCCGGGCATGTCTTTGGCATGGAGCCAGGTGTGATTGCCCGGGGCATGGGTGGTTAGTCGGTCGTTTTGCGCACTGTTTTTGCCTACGTAAATATCAATGCCGTCGCTGGAGCGGCACAGCATGGGCTGGGAGGGCTGCGCTTTGCGGGGTTTTACACGACTGTGGGAGGCACGCAGGTAGCCCGCTTCGGTTAACTGTGCGCGGATTTCATTGATCTCGTCGTCTGTCTCGCACTTGCGCAGATCATCCAGCTGTGTGTCTAGCCACAAGCGTTCGGCCAGCGTCTTTTCCTTTTGCTCTGTGGCCATTTTGCAGGCCGAACGCGCTTTTTGATAGCGTTTGAAGTATCGCTGAGCGTTTTGCGCCGGGCTGTATTGCGGATCCAGCGCGATGGATACCAAGGCGGCATCCGGTTCATAAAAGTTCTCCACAGCGATGCTATCCGCGCCTTTGGGTACCCGATATAGGTTGGCGGTCAGCAGTTCGCCAAACACCCGCCACTGCTCCATGTTGGCGCTCTCGTCGATGCTCTCTTGCTGCAGTACCAGCTTCTTTTCACAGCGCTCTATATGGGTCTTTAAGGAATGATAGAGGGAGGCGGTGCGCTGGGCGACTCGTTCGCGCAGATCCCGGGTATGGAAAAAGGCGTCCAACGCAGCGCTGATGCCTTCGGGTACGGCACGCTGGCGCTCTGCGGGGAATCGCTGCTGAGCAAAGGGATACACATCCACGATTTGTTCCTGATCATCCTCCAACAAAATCGGAGGGCCAAAGGTGGGCAGTGCGGCCAACAGCTCATGGAGGGCTTGCCCCAGGGCCGGGATCCCATTGGCATCAATGGTGGCCTCCTCGTTCCCGGTCAGGCGATA
>JAVBUS010000039.1:0-5479 GCA_031555125.1 Eubacteriales bacterium
GGGGGCAGAGCGCTTTCCTTGGTGGGGTCGGCGATCCACTTCATCTTCACCGCCAGCTGGCCCAGCCGGGTCAGGCTTTTGGTCTGGGTGCCGTCCTCCTGTGTGGTGACGACGAAATAAGGGGCATCGGTGGTAAAGACAAAGGGTGCCCCGGCAGAGATGGGCAGGGTGTCCGCCCATACCACCTCTTCCTCCCGGGCCACCCGGATCAGGGTCATCAGGGTGTCGTTGAAGGCCGCATCTTCCTCCGGAGTCATGGCGCCGTACACGTACAGCTTGGCCGGGACTTCGGGCACCGCATAATCACCGGTAGCGATGGTCATGCGGATCTCTCCCCGCAACGCGTCCCCCGCATCCAGGATGATTTGGGTCTGGTGGGTCATATCCTGGTCCCCCACCAAGGCGGTCTCCCCCTGCACCTTCACAGTGACGTTGGGCTGCAGCTCAGTCTGACCGTATTGCACCCGACCGCTCAGCGACAGGTCGGCGGTGTACTGTTCCTTGTTGTCCACCACCGTATAGGCATCGTTCGCGGCGGCCTGCAGCGATACAGCCGACTCCATGGCGGGCAGGGGCCAATCCACGGCCAGGGTGCCCTGACGGGACACCTGCTCGTCGGTGGGTTCCGGCAACACCCAACTGGCCTCTCCGGCAAATACGCCGCCATCAAAGAATTCTATGGTTCCTTTGGCATGGGCGCGCTTCTCGCCCTCCACATTTTTAAGGTCGTACTGATACGTGCCGTTATCGAACAGGAACGGCTCGGTCAGCTTGGGCATCACCCCGTCGAAGCCCACCGCCTCCCGCTCCTCGTTTTGAGAGAAGCGGAAAGTGGTCATGTTTTCGTTGGCGGACAGCTCGTGGGCGATGAGCACCGGCAACTGATCCGCGAAGTGCCGCACGTCCTGTCGGGTCACGCCCAGCGGTGCCAACAGATTCGCCACCGACTGCTGGGAGGCGTCATCATCATAAAAGGTATCCGCCAACCCGCGGATCAACAGCAAAAAGTCGCGGGAACGAATGACGTGGGACTGGGTCATGACCACGGCATCCCGCAGTTCGGTCTCCGGGATCTCCAGGTCGCGTTCGTTGATGTAAAGATCCTCCTGCTCGGTCTGGGTGTTTGATACCCAAGCGCCCACAACAAAGTAATAGTTGATGTACGCATCCAACAGGGCATTCATATCCTCGCTGGCACCCATGTTCAGCAGTGTGCGGGGATCATAAGGCAGTGCGGACAGCGGCACCTGAAGGCCCTCGCCCGGAATTTGGGGGCTGGTGACGGTCAGGTTCTCTCCGGCCAGCACGGCGTTGAGCGTCAGGAGGGCATTCCCCTGCCGATCCAGCAACGTCACACCGTACAGTTGGCGATCGATATCGTCTGCGGCGGTGACCCGCAGCGCGCAACGGTCCAGCGTGGCCTTGAGCATGCTGCCCGTGCTGCCCGCCAAAGCGGTGCCGGTCAGATCGGCCTCGATGGTGTAAACAAACTCCCGGCCGGCGGCATACAACTCCCGCTGCAGGTCGCCAAGCATGGTTCCCGCCGCATAATCACCCGCCAGTCCCAGCAGGGGCATGCATAGCAGACACGCCGCCAGCACCAGCGCCCAGCCTCGCTTTAACCAATGTTTCATCTTGTCTCCTCCAATTCCTATGGGCGAACCCTCACGGCGCAAGCCATAGATCCGTCCGGGCGTTTTCATCCAAAAGTTGCAACAGACCCAACTTGAGCGGGCCCAGCAACTCCGACTGTAGCGTCGTCAGCTGCTCCTGCTCGGCCTGCCCCAGGCTTTCCCAACGCTGAGTAGGTGTTGGCAGCGGTGGCAGGCCCGCGGGGCTGGAGGTCAGCGACCACGGAACATCCACCGATAAAAAGTCGTTTCGTCCGCAGGTTGCGGTCACTGTCAGCGTGCCCTCCCAACGCACCGGCACATCCTGCTGCGCAAAACTGGTGAGGGTGCCCTTCTGCGTGGCGGAAATCCGCCATTCGGACATGTTGGCATGGGCCCACGCCGGATCGCGGGACTTCCAGCGGCATTTTATGTCTTGCCTGATCTGTTCGGTAAGGGCGTCTCCGGACAGGCTGTGGGTATTGTCCACGCGGCTGGATACTTCGCCATCCAGGCTGTACCCGCGAAGCTTGCCGCTGACCGAGAGGACCGCCTCATGCCGGAGCTGGTCGTTATTGACCCGGGTGGTGGACAGGGATCCCACGATGTGCAGGTCGTTACGCTTATCCTGGGTGGCGACGATGTCCAGGGCCATCTCTTGCCGCCGCTCCCCCCGGGAACGGGACAGCCTGACCTCGATAGGCCAAGGCGTCTGATTCCCATCGGCAATCGTAGCGCTGATTCGGATCTTGTTCCATTGGCCTTGATCATTCACCTGGGGGGTCACAGTGGCTTTTCCCACCAGCTGCCAGTTCGCCAGCCAGACCGGACCGTCTTGCCCCAGCAACTTGGACAGCACTTCGCCCGTCACGGTGATGGACTGACCGCCGGACACCTCCAGCAAGCGCTGCACCGGCTGCAGGGCGGCCTCTGAGGGGAAAAATGTCTCCGGCGTCACCGAAAAGGCGTCGACGGTCGGGTCCAGCCCCAGCAGCGCGGTCACAAGACCGCTGCCCTTGGGCAAGTCCAGTGTCTGGTCCAAGGCCGGCAGGTGCCAGATGTCTCGGTCCCCCCCTCGGCTGTGAGCAAGGGCGAAGAGGGGCTGGTTTTGCGCCAGCAGGGTCAGCGCTTGCCGGGATCCGTCCTGGCTCCTGGCTTGCTCGAAACGCGCCGTGGTGTTGGCCAGCATGAGCCGCAGGGCCTGGGCCGCTCCCCGGTCGGCCACGGGCAGATAGCCGGGCACCGCCCGTAGCTGCGCTTCCAGCGCGAAGCCGGATTCCAGCTGTGTCTTTAATCGGTCCCCTCCCAACAACCAATGCTCTACCGTAGGCACTGTGGGTGCGCTTTGCGCCGTGGCCGCGCTCACCGGCACAGCCCGCGCTTCCTGCTGGGTAGTCAGCCCCGGCAGGGGCAGCAGGCATCCCACCGTCAACAGCACCGCCAACGCCCGGCGGCATCCATGGCGTCTTTGCATCCTATCGTTCCATCCTCGATTATTCATGTTGGGCGCGGGTATAGCGCAGCAGGCCACCTGCCAGCACGATGGCCCGGTAGCGCTCAGATACCTGCAGGAGCACCGAAAAGTCGAACCCGGCGGTCTCGTTCCGCAGGGTCAGCCGATCTCCAGCGGCGATCTGAGCACGGGCATCGGCCAGGGACAGTACATCCCCGGGGGCCAAGCGTTCATAATCCGCTCCATCCGCAAAGGTTAGCGGCAAAATGCCGGAGTTGATGAGGTTCGCCTCGTGAATCCGGGCGAAGGACTTGGCCACCACCCCACGAATGCCCAGTTGCAGCGGTACAAGGGCCGCGTGTTCACGGCTGGAACCCTGGCCGTAGTTCTGTCCGGCCACCAGGAAACCGCCACCCGCCGCCCTGGCCCGGGCCGGGAAGGTTTCATCCACCGGCGCCAGGCAATACGCCGACAGATAGGGGATGTTGCTGCGATACGGCAACAGCTTCGCGTTAGAGGGCATGATGTGATCCGTCGTGATGTTGTCCTCCATTTTTAGAAGCACATGGCCCCGAACAAGGTCCGGAAGCTCCACATTCACAGGAAATGGTTGTATGTTTGGTCCGCGGTGCACCACTTCTTCGGTTCCGTCCTCTGCCGGGGGCAACACCAAATTGTCATTGACCACAAACCTCGTCGGCATATCCACCGAAAGATCCACCGTCAGGGCGCGCGGATCCGTGAGCACGCCGGCCAAGGCCGTAGCAGCCGCCACCTCGCAGCTGGCCAGGTACACCTGGGCGCTTTCGGTGCCGGAGCGGGCCTAGAAATTGCGATTGTTGGTGCGCACCGACACCGCGTCGGTACAAGGGGACTGCCCCATGCCGATGCAGGGCCCGCAAGCGCACTCCAGGATCCGGGCACCGGCGGCGATCATGTCCGCCAAGGCGCCGTTTTGGGCTAGCATGGTCAGCACCTGCTTGCTGCCGGGGCCGATCACCAGGGACACGTCCGGATGCACGGTCTTCCCCCGCAGGATGGCGGCCACCCGCATCATGTCCAGGTAGGACGAGTTGGTGCAACTGCCGATACAGACCTGATCCACCCGGATGGGTCCCACTTCCGCCACGGTGGCCACGTTGTCCGGCATATGGGGCCGCGCCACCATGGGTACCAAGCTCGATAGGTCGATGGTCATCTGCTCGTCATACGCGCAACCCTCGTCCGGGGTCAGGGGCGCGTAGTCCTGCCCGCGATCCTGGGCACACAAAAAGGCCTGGGTCACCGCATCGCTGGGGAAGATCGAGGTGGTGGCTCCCAACTCCGCCCCCATGTTGGTGATGGTGGCCCGCTCCGGCACCGACAGTGTCGCCACGCCGGGCCCTACGTACTCGATCACACGGCCCACACCGCCCTTGACACTCAAGCGGCGGAGCACTTCCAATATAATGTCCTTGGCAGCCACTCCGCGGGACAGTGTACCGGTAAGGGTCACCCCCACCACCCGGGGCATGGCCAGATAGTAGGGGCCGCCCCCCATGGCTACGGCCACGTCGAGACCACCCGCCCCGATGGCCAACATGCCGATTCCGCCCCCCGTAGGCGTGTGGCTATCGCTGCCCAGCAGTGTCCACCCCGGCACCCCAAACCGCTCCAAATGCACCTGGTGGCAGATGCCGTTGCCGGGCTTAGAGCAATAGATGCCGTGCTTATAGGCTACGCTTTGGATATACTTATGGTCATCGGCGTTCTCAAAGCCGGACTGCAGCGTGTTATGATCGATATAAGCCACCGATCGCCGGGTACGCACCCGGTCGATGCCCATGGCCTCAAACTGCAGATACGCCATGGTGCCGGTGCTGTCCTGGGTCAAGGTCTGGTCAATGCGCAGTGCGATCTCCCGGCCGGGCACCATCTCGCCGGATACCAGATGCGCGGCGATGATCTTTTCCGTCATGTTCTGTGACATAAGACATCCTCCAGCTTCACGATCCTATGAATAATTTAGTATAACGGAATCCGCAAACAGATGTCAAGCCGCGGCTTGTGGCCAAATGCTGACGAGGCAATGTACTTTCACTTGGGTTTGCGGTATAATGTGGCAAGCTTTGTCCTAAGATGGGAGGATCGGATTATGCAAGAACCACGAGGACGCTGGCGCGTCCCGCTCATTGCGTTTGTGCTGTGCGGATGCACCATGCTGGCGGCCATGGCCGTGATGGGGATATATCCCTTTGGGCCATTGTCTCTGCTCACCGCGGACATGAAGAACCAATATGTGCATTTTCACGCATTTTTTCGCCGGGCCTTGTCGTCCGGCCAGGGGCTGCTGCTGAGCACCGATACGGCGATGGGCATCAACGTGTTGCCGCTGTTTACTTATTATCTGTCCAGCCCCTTTGCGCTGATCACGCTG
>JAVBUS010000060.1:0-9562 GCA_031555125.1 Eubacteriales bacterium
CTGGATCTCGGCGTACATCTATTTGGATTTAGTATTACAGCGCGGCGATGCCTTGCGCACCCAGCAGCGGCAGATTGGTGTCCGTATAGACGGCCAACCACGTCAGTGTGCCGTCATCGGCGATGGAGAAGGCGGTAATGGACCCTCCGTTGCCATTGAGCACATACAAGAATCGGCGGGCGATGGCGCTATCCAGGGGCGCACCTTGCCCGTTCGGGGTGGTGAGCACGCTGTCCAGAACGGTCAGTGCGCCCTCATTGGATACAGCGTAGCGCGTCACGCTGCCGCTGCCCGCGTTGGACGTGTAGGCAAACCGGCCATCCCGGGTGACAGAAACCCAGCAGGGGGCGATCTGCCCCGTGGGCACGGAACCGCTGATTAACGCCAGCCCCAGGCTGCGGCGGACATGGTACGACGACAGAGCGTTGACCCCCGCCTCGGTAACCAGCAGCGCGTTGCTGCGGGCAAAAGCCGCGCCAAAGGGAACAGGGCCGTTGGACGGATTGACCCGGGCATGATCCAACGCACCCGTATCGTCCAACGCGAACACCACCAGATTATTGGTAGCACGCTCGCTGACCACCAGCACATTGGCCGATCGATCGAACACGATGCAACCGGGGGCCGCGTCGTCGATGCTCAGACGTGCCAGTCCGCCCACCATGGGCCGCATTGCACCGCTGCGGCGGACACAGAAGCCGGCGATGTTAGCCGGGGTGGCGTCGTCGCCCGCGTTGGCGGCATACAGGACGCCGTCGGCCTCGGTCAGGCTGACGGGCATGATCCCCCGGGAAGGGATCTGATCCACCGGTGTCAAGCCCTGTTCGTGTACCCGGAAGCTGCTGATGGTATCGCTGCCCGCGTTGACAGCAAACAGCAGCCGCTTATCCCGCGACAGAACCAAAGCGCCCTGGGACCCCAAGGGATCCACCATGGCCATACCGGTTCCGGCGCCGCCGGTGGGCACGCTGGACAAAAAGGTCAAAGCCCCAGCCTCGTCGCGGGCAAAGACCGAGATGCTATTCACTACCGCATTGCTCATGGCAAACACCAGGCCGCGGCGGTCTTCATACATAGACATGTGTTTCCTCCTACGTGAAATTGCGCACGGCAAAAAGCCGGGCACAGTCCAGTCTATTCGCAGTGAATGGCACTGGTTCGATAAGGAGGCCAGAGGGAAGGAATCCCGCTAGGAAAACATACCAGCCGCAACGAGCATAGCAAGTCGCGGCGTAAGTCGTGCAGCCGCATAAAATGCACCCTGCATTTTATGCGCCAGCGCTATAATTCCTTGGGCAGGCGCAGGGTCACCAGGGTGGGCTTCCCAGGCTGGCTTTCGATCCGCAAATCGAACCGCTGTCCATAGAACAGGCGCAGGCGGTCATGCACATTCTTAATGCCGTATCCCTTGGTCTGTTGGGTGAACAGGGAGACAAGCGTGGCCTCGTCAATGCCCTTGCCGTTATCGGCGATGCTGATGACCACGCTCTCCCCCTGCCCCGCGATGCCGATCTCCAGCAACCGGTCCCGGTAGGGACTTTGCTTAAGGCCGTGGTCGATGGCGTTTTCCACGAACGGTTGCAGAATGAAGTTGGGGATACGCACATCCAGCAGTCCATCGTCGATATCGTACCGCACATCGAAAAAGCCGTCGCAGAGCATCTGCTGCAGCCAGATGTATGCCTTGATATTGTTCCATTCGTTGTCCAGGGTCGTCACGTCCTGGCCGTGGTTGAGGGCCGAACGATAGAACTTGGACAGCAGGATGGTCATATCGCTGATCTGCTGCTGACCGGCCAAGATGGCCTTGCTGTTGATCAGGGACAGGGAGTTATACAAAAAGTGGGGGTTGATTTGGGCGCTGAGCAGGCGAGCCTGATATTCCCGCTTCTCGATCTCATGCCGATAGGTGGTATCGATGAAGCCATTGATCCGGGCGATCATGTCCGTGACACTGCGTACCAGAATCCCCACCTCGTCGGTGCGATTGGTGCGCACCGTGATGGCCATATGGTTGTCGTCGATCTGCTGAATGTTCCGGGTCAACTGTTCAATGGGCCAAATGATGTGCAGGATGAACAGCACCGCCGTGGCCGCCAGCACCAGCAGCACACCCCACGCCGTGTAATAGGTGGTGTTGGTGATGCTGTTCACCGCACCCAGAATGGCGTTGGGATCGCTAAGGCAGTAAGCCGTCCAGCCGTTGCCCCGCAGCTTGGTCTCCATCACGCGGTAGTTGCGGCGCTGGGCACTGTGCAGGATATGCTGCACGTCCGACAGCTCCAAATCCCCCAGGGTGCTGTAGGCAAAGACCGGTTCGTCCTGACGGTCGGTGACGATCACCGCGTAAGGGCTGGCGCTGATGCCGGTTAAGGGCTGGAACACGCTGTCGTAGTCCACCTCCATGTACAGATAGTTGATCTGTCTGTACTGGCTGGGGATGCCGATGCGCCTTACCAGGGACAGGCGTGGACCCGTCTGCCCCTGGTGTACGATCCACACCGGCGCGAAGCTGCCCTGTACCGCCGGAAACCAGGGCGCACGCTCCAGGATCTCCAGACGGTCTGCATACGTATTGTAGGGCAACAGGTCGCTGCCGGTATACAGCGTGATGCGGGAAAGGTGCTCGTACAGCGAGTAGTGGGTCATGAGCACCGGGGCAATGGTATCCTTATACGTCTCGTACATTTCGTAATACTTGGTGCCGTAGGTGCGATTCAGCGCCGTCAAAATGTTCTGCTCGTTAAACAGGTAATTGGACACCGTGCTGTACATGTCCAGGGTGCCGTTGAGGGTCTGCAGGGCTTGATCCAGGGCGTTTTGCAGCATGGCGGTCTCGCTGAGCACCAGCTGCCGGTTGGCCTGACGATAGGAATTGACGCTGAACAGCGCAAAGGGCAGCACCCCGATGACCAGATAGATCACCAGGATCTTGCTGCGGATGTGCACGTGGGCCACACGGCGGCGGACCCCCTGAAAAAAACCCCGCATCACTTGCACCTGCCTAACGGGCCGCTTGCTGACGGTACTGCTCCGGC
This sequence comes from Eubacteriales bacterium, assembly GCA_031555125.1. Taxonomy (GTDB): domain Bacteria; phylum Bacillota; class Clostridia; order Christensenellales; family Aristaeellaceae; genus WQXF01. Next base: position 3,039 of record JAVBUS010000060.1, read on the forward strand.
GTCACGCCAAAGCAATCCCGAAAGCGCTGACAAAAGTAGGACGCGCTTTTGTACCCCACCGCCACGGCAATGGCGCTGATCTTTGTCTGGGTCGTGCCCAACAGCTCGCGGGCCTTTTCCATCCGATGGTCGTTAATGAACTTGATCAGGTTACAGCCGGTCTCCCGCTTGAACACGTGGCACAGGTAGGTGGGGCTAAAGAAGAACACCGCGGATAGCTTGCCCAGGCTCAAGCTGGTGCCGTAATTGGCGTAAACGTATTGCTTGATGTCCTCCACGCTGCGCTTCATCTGCTTGCTCTCCCTGGTTTCCAACCGGGTGGCCAGGTCGCGCACCGTCTGGGCGCTCTGGGCCATGTCGCTGGCGGAGAAGATGCGCTCCACCGTCTCCTCCTCACCGCCTGTGAGCCCCGCTTGCCGCATCAGCGTGGAGGCTAGCCGAGACAGCACATACCGCGTGTAAATGGTGGAAAAGGCCTTCTGTTGCGCCTGCAACTCACACAGGCGGTCGAAGTAGGCGATAAACAGAGCCATCTCGCCCTGATCCAGACTCTCGGTCATCTTATCCACCAGCGCTTCGGCGGCCCGGGTATCCGCCGAGGGTTCCGCCGGATGCTGCATCCGGTCCCACAACGCTTCCTTTCGCTCCACCCGGCTCTCCAACCGCTGATAGACCGCCACGAAGTCCGCAGGGCCCGGAACGGGTGCCTGGGCTATATGGCATGGACGGCCATAGTCCCGGGCCAGCAACTGCCGGATGGTCTCCTCCGCGTCCCGGATCGCCTCTTGGCCCCCTTGGGCACCGACGTGGAACAGCAGCAGCCCCCGCACCGGATACAAGCTCACAAAATCATAGGCCAGAGGCAGTTCTCGCCGCAACGCTTCCTCGAAGTCCTCCCCCTCTTCCGAGAAAAAGTCCCCCTCCAGCTCCAGCAGCATCATGTGTCCATAATCCAGCAACCGATGGGCCCCCGCCAGGGCCTCTATCCCCTTGTCCAGGGCTAGGTTGACCAGATGCCGCCGGACGATGCTCGCCTCCTGCTCGCTAAAGCGGCGATCGGTTACGGCCTGCATCACGGTGGTCAGGGTAGCCAGCAGCGCCTGGGGCTCCAGAGGCTTGAGCAGATAATCGGTGACGCCGATGGAAATCGCCGCCTTGGCGTACTCAAACTCGTTGTATCCGCTGAGCAGCACGATCTGCAGGTTGGGATCCAGGGCCTTGGCCCGGGCGGAGAGGTCGATACCGTCCATCAACGGCATTTTGATGTCGGTCAGCAGGATGTCGTACCGGGTTTGACGGAGTCGCTCCAGCGCCTCTTGCCCATTGCACGCCGTGTCACAGGCCAGGGGCAACCCGTGCTGATGAATCAAAAACTGCAAGCAGGCCAGCTCGTCCGGGGTATCATCCACCAATAGGATACGATACATGGACGCCCTCCTCTCCGTCACAGGTTCAATGTGCCGTCATCTTATCATCCCGCCGGGCAAATGACAAGGCAGCGCCTCGCCGATGTAGGATCGTACGAAATATTCTGATACGGGATGACAAATATCTGATATTTACTTTCCGCATAGGCCTTCATACAATGGGAACACGATGCGGCGCGATGCCCTTAGGCGGGCCCCCTGGGGGGATCGCTCCGTGTTGCATGTGTCCCTTTATTACCCGGAACCGACAGGAGGAAAGAATCATGAAAAAGCTGCTTTCCCTCGCATTGGTGCTGATGCTGTTGGCCTCTGTCTACACGGCGGCCATCGCCGCAGACGTCGATCCCTACGGCCCGGTCAGCGATGAGCGCATTGTGATCCAAGTGGGTCGCGCCGAGTCCGCCAACGTGATGTACGACGCCGGCGAGAACTCCGCGGACAACTATATCATCCGCTACCTGGAGGACAAGCTCAACGTGGACTATGAGTATGCCTTCTCGGTGGATGATGCCACCTATCAGACCAAGGTCGCCATGGCGATCGCCGCCGGCGAAATGCCCGATGTGATGAACGTCACCTACTCCCAGCTGGTGCAGCTGGTGGAAGAGGACGCGGTGGAAGACCTGACCGAAGCCTTCGCTACGTATGCGTCGGACAGCCTGAAGCGGTGCTTCGCCTCCACCAACGGCCTGACCGAGTCCCTGGGCACCTTCGACGGCAAGCTGATGGCCCTGGGCGATATCTGCCCGGGCATGGACAGCGTGCCGGTGCTGTGGATCCGCCAGGAGTGGCTGACCGAGTGCGGCCTGACCATGCCGGAAACTTGGGACGATGTGGTCAACGTGGCCAACACCTTCCTAAGCAAGAACCCCGGCGGCAAGGTCACCACGGGGCTGGTGGTCACCACCAAGTACTACGACTCCAACGGCGGCAACTACCGCCTCAACGGCCTGTTCAACTACTTTAACGCCTATCCGGAACAGTGGATCTATGACAAGGATGGCAAGGTGGTCTATGGCTCCATCACCGAGGAGACCAAGAACGCCCTGGCCGCCATCACCGGGCTGGTCAACGCTGGCACCATCAACCCCTCCTTCGCCGTCATGGATGACGCCCAGTGCTATGAGCTGATCGCCAACGACCAGGCCGGCATGTGGTTCGGTTCCTGGTGGGGCGGCCAGTGGCCGGTGGTCAACATCATGGGCGCCAAGGGCGGCGAGGCCACCTTCCTGCCCGCCATCGCACCCCTGTCCCAGGAGAACGGCAAGATCAACCTGTACGGCAAAAACCCGACCAACACCTACATCGTGGTCAAGAAGGGCTGCTCCGAGGAGATCAAGCAGGCCGTGGTCAAGACCATCAACTATCAGTACGATCTGGACCAGGCCCAGGCCGAGGGCGTCCGCCCCAATGGCATGGACTCCAGCTTCTCCTGGCACTACTACCCCATCAACGTGCTCCACTGCGACTCTGACGCCAAGGAAATCCAGATCGATCAGGTCATGGACGTGGTCAACGGCAAGATGAAGTACGAGGATCTCTCCGGCGACGGCAAGACCTGGTACAATGGCTACACCACCACCCTCAAGGATGGTTTCATGGGCGCGTATAACACCAACACCGCCACCGCCAACGCCTGGGGCTGGGCCACCGGCGCATGGGCCGTGCAAAGCAACAAGGATAAGATCAACATGCAGCAGGCCGCCTGCTATGCGGACACCCCCTCCATGGAACGGATGTGGACCGCCCTGGAGACCCTGGAAGAGGAATACTTCCTGAAGGTCATGACCGGGGAAGCCTCGCTGGATCAGTGGGACACCTTCGTGGCCGACTGGAAGTCCACCGGCGGCGAGCAGATCACCGCAGAGGTGGAAGCCTACATCGCGGCGCAGAAATAAGGTGATACCGCGCAAAGGCCCACCCACAGGGGATACCCGGCATGTGAATGCCTGCCGGGTATCCCCTGTCATAAAGGAGAGGATCGTATGATCGGCCGCGCCCAACGCAAGTACCACGTCACGCTGCGGGACACCTGGCCTTACCACCTGTTGCTGTTACCGGGCCTGGCCATCGTGATCGTGTACACGGTGCTGCCCTTCTTTGGCAACATCATCGCCTTTGAAAACTTTCGTCCCACCCGGGGCTTTTTCAACTCCAAGTGGGTGGGGCTGGAAAACTTCGCGTACATGCTCCGTCTAAAGGATACCGGACGGATCTTCACGAACTCCTTAATCATCGCCTCCAGCAAGCTGATTCTGACGCTGGTCATCTCCATCTTTTTTTCCATTCTGTTGTTCGAAAGCCCCGGCCGCCGGATCAAGCGCAGTGTGCAAACCATCTGCTTTCTGCCCCACTTTTTGTCCTGGGTGATCCTGGCCAACATCTTTCGCAACATCTTTGGGGAAACCGGGCTGGTCAACGTGGCGCTGACAAAGTTGGGTCTGACCTCCTCGGCCATCAACTTCCTGGGCTCCAATCACATCTTTCGCCCTCTGCTCATCGGTACCGATGTGTGGAAGGAGTTTGGCTACGGCGCCATTATCTTCATCGCCGCCCTGGCCGGGATCAATCAGGAGCTGTACGAGGCGGCGGACATCGACGGTGCGGGCAGGCTGGCCAAGATCTGGCACGTGACGCTGCCTGGGATCGTGGTCACCATCGTGCTGGTGGCCACCCTGAACCTGGCTAACATCCTCAACGCGGGTTTTGATCAGGTGTACAACCTCTACTCCCCGGTGGTGTATCAGACCGGAGACATCATCGATACCTATGTGTACCGCATGAGCTTTATCGATGCGCAGTATTCGGTGGCCTCGGCGGTGGGCCTGCTCAAGTCGTCCCTCAGCTTTTTGATGGTGGCCTCCTCCTACATCCTGGCGAAGCGATTCGCCGGGTACCGACTGTTTTAGGGGGTGGCACAATGCGTATGTATAATAGCCGTTCCGACCGTGTGTTCAACACCGTGGTCGTGGTGCTGCTGGTACTGATGGGCCTGCTGTGCTTGCTGCCTTTACTCCACGTGATCTCCCTCTCGCTGAGCAGTAAGGACGCCGCCCTGGCGGGCAACGTATACATCTGGCCCGTACAGCTGACCTTTACACCGTATAAAACGCTGCTTAACGATGCCCGCTTTACCCAGGCCACCCTGATCTCCCTGCAGCGGGTGCTGCTGGGCGGCATCATCAACCTGGTGCTGACCATCACCTGCGCCTTTCCCCTGTCCATGGAGAACGAGCAGTTCCCCGCCCGGCGGTTCTATATTTGGGTCTTTCTGTTCGCGATGCTGTTTGGGGTGAGCATCGTGCCCTGGTACTTTGTGATCAAGTACACCGGGCTGATGAACTCTATCTGGGCCTTGGTGGTACCCAGCGGGGTGCCCATCTATAACACCATCCTGCTGATGAACTTTTTCCGCAACGAGCCCAAGGCCATCAAGGAGTCCGCCACCATCGACGGCGTCAACCCCTTCCAAATGATGATGCGCATCTTTGTCCCCCTTGCCATGCCCGCCATCGCCAGTGTGACGGTCTTTAGCATCGTGGGCCACTGGAACAGCTTTTTCGACGGATTGCTGCTCATCAACAGTCCCCTAAAGGTACCGCTGCAGACATATATCCAGACCCTGAGCAACACCAACATCGTGGCCTCCTCCTCCTCGCTGACAGAGGAAGAGCTGGAGGCCCTGACCTCCCTCAAGACCTTTAACGCCGCCAAGGTGACGGCGGCGGCCATCCCGGTGGCACTGTTCTATCCGTTCATGCAGCGGTTCTTCGTGTCCGGCATCACGCTGGGCTCGGTCAAGGAATAACACGCAGGAGGTGTTCCCTATGGGAGAGGTATTTGTACGCTTCGGGGACTCGGTGGGTACCATCAACCGCAATATCTACGGCCACTTTGCCGAGCACATCGGTGGGGTGTTCTATGACGGGCTATGGGTGGGCGAGGATGCCAAGGTGGACAACATCCGGGGTTTCCGCAAGGCCATTGTAGACAGCATGAAGGCCCTGAACCCGCCTGTGCTGCGCTGGCCCGGCGGCTGCTTTGCGGAGACCTATGACTGGCGCGATGGCATCGGCCCCCGGGACCGGCGCCCCACCCGGGTCAACTGGTGGTACAGCCACGATAAGCGCCTGGAATCCAACGCCGTGGGCACCCATGAGTTTATGGACTTTTGCCGCATGGTGGGGGCCGAGCCCTATGTGGCGGCCAACATGACCACGGTGACCCCGCTCCACATCCGCAATTGGATTGAATACATGAACTTTCCCGCCGGTACGGCCCTGGCCGACGAGCGCGGGGCAAACGGCCACCCGGCGCCCTATGATGTACACTATTGGGGGATCGGCAACGAGAACTGGGGCGGCGGCGGCCAGATGACCCCGGAGCAGTGTGCCCGGGAATACATCCGGTTCTCCACGGTGTGCAACAGCCTGGATAAGGGCAACCTGCGATTCATCCTGTGCGGCCCCAACGGGCACGACGTGGAGTGGACCTCCCGGCTCATGCGGGAGTGGGTGGCCCGTAAGTGGCAAGAGGCCCCCACCTACGGCATGAGTGTGCACTACTACTGCGGCAACGCCGGGGATCCGGTGGCCTTTACCCGGGAGGAATGGTATCAACAGCTCCACCAGGCCAACTTGATGCAAAAGGTGCTGGACGATCACCGGGCCGCTATGATGCCCTATGATCCGGACAAAAAGATCGGCCTGGTAGTGGACGAGTGGGGTTGCTGGCACAAGGACGGTTCCGGCCCCTCCAAGGGGTACAATTTGTTTGAGCAGCAAAGCAGCATGCGCGATGCCGTGGTGGCCGCCATGACCCTCAACATCTTTAACAACCGGGCCGACTCGGTGTGCATGGCCAACGTGGCCCAGCTGTGCAACAACCTGCACTCCCTGTACCTGGCCGCTGGGCAGCACTGTATCGAAACCCCCAACTACTACGTGTTCGATATGTACAAGGGACACATGGACGCACGGCAGTTAGGCGTATCGCACCATGGCACGGCGCTTAAGAGCGTCAAGTTCGCCCCCATGGACCATGTGTCGGTATCCGCCTCCCAGCAAGCGGACGGCAGCGTGCTGATCACCCTGGCCA